>JBDHAI010000304.1:0-3488 GCA_039588155.1 Gemmatimonadota bacterium
CTTGAGCCCAAGCCGAGGAATGAAACAGAATGAGCGCCGCCACGGCCAGGCAAAACGCGCCCTGGGGCCGCCGCAACGTCCGGATCCCGCAATTCTTGCTCTTCTTCAGTGAAGAAATTCGCGACTCTCCTGGGCTCGGGCCCGCTGTTGCCGCTTGTCAGTGCGGATATCGACCCGACATGCCTGGCCGATCTTATGCGCTTGCCGTTGATCTTGCAAGCTGCATGCCGGGCACGGCGTGAACCATCGCATCGCTGAGCCTGTCGCTGGCGGCCGCACAGTACACGTCTCAAAGCGACACGCATGCGGCTCCCGTCACTCTGGGTCTGCCAAGATCAACGCGGCTTTTTGGGTATTCGAGCCCGGCACCGAGTTTGCCATCCGTCGTCGCAAGCGGGCACACTGGCAGCCAAACAGGCGGGAGGTACCCGATGACGACCCGACGGATTCTGATGCTGACTGGTGTGATGGTGCTCGTTCCTCTGGCAACGCATCAGGCGTTGGCTCAGAAGAAACCGATCCAGCTCTCGCTGGCCACGCCTGTGCAGATCTTCCCTCCCGAGGACACGATCGCGGGGGTGCGCTTGAACCTCATTTATGGGCGAAACGCCGTCGTCAACGGAGTGGACGTCGGTCTGGTCAATAAGACCACCGAAGTGTCGCGTGGCTTTCAGCTGGGAATCGTCGGCCTGGTCGGCAGCTTTCAAGGCGTGCAGTGGGGCGTGGTCAACATCAGCGAAGGGAAGTTCGAGGGTTGGCAACGGGGCGTCGTAAACGTGAGCGACACGTTTCGCGGTTATCAAGCCGGCTTGGTCAATTCCGGCCGCGATGTCGAGGGCTTCCAACTGTCGCTGGTGAACTACGCGCGATCGTTCAAGGGTCTGCAGATCGGACTGGTAAACATCATCAAGGAAGGCGGAATGCTGCCCTTCTTCCCGATCTTCAACATCGGCACTTAGCGTCTGTTCGCGGGCGTTGACGCTAGCCGTCAGGGGCACCAAACTCACGGCATGCTCCAACCCTACCCGGAAACGCCATGCGACGCAGCAGGTCCCTGAGCCGGCTCAGCCTGCTCTCCTCCACCCTGGCGGCACTGTTTTGCCTGCCGAGCACGGGAGCGGCGCAGGTCGACTCGACCGCTGCACACGCCACTCTGCGTGGTTGGAACGAGCAGATGTGGCTCACCGTCTTCGACCGCGCAGGAAACATCTTCGGCCGGACCAGCGACCGCGGGATTCTGCAGCGATTCAATGCGAGAATGGATTCAGAGTACCAACTGGACTTCGTCTCCTACTTCTATTCCCTGCGCGAGGTTTACACTTGGTATCAGGCGGACAGCGGCGTGCGCTTTTGGACGGGAAGCATCGATCACTTGAATCTGATTCAGCAGGGCGATTTCAGGGCCGCGGTTCCGCTGGGCGACACGTGGTCGCTGGACGCCTGGTTCCGTTACGAACAGACGCTGGAGGCCGACCGCAGTCTCCTGACGGCACGCTTTCGCCATCAGACGTTCGGTGGGCGCGGAGAGTTCTTCTTGCTCGGTACGATCCCCCCCGTCAAAGCGGATGCTGACCTGGAACTCGGGTTCAATTGGTCGATTGCAGGCGGCGTGATAACAGCCGCGGTCGGAGCACTCGACGTCTTCTCCGACCTCATCTACCAGGACCTGGAGGTCCCAGCCAACATCGCCGACACCACGTTCAACTACACCGCCCAACCGTTCAGCGGACGAGTGGCGCTCGACCTTCCACTCGGCCGGCGCTTTCGCCTCGAAGGGTACGGGTTGGTCATGACGCCCACTCGCTTCGTCGCCGAGTCACGTTCCGACCCCGGCGGCGGGTTCGCGCAGGACGAGCGCTTCGGCTACGCCGGCGGCCTGCTCGAGTGGACGCCCTCATACCGGTCAGCGGTCGGGGGTATCGCCACGTGGGTCGCCAGCCGCGTCGAGCGTACGCGGCTACCCGCCGGACAAGCGGAGGACGACTTCGACCTCGAACAAGCGACCTATCGGCTCGGAGTCTACGGACTGCATCGTTTCTCCGACCGCTTCGAGCTCGAGGCCTGGCTCACCCGGATCTGGCGGAGCGAGGAGAGAATCCGGCCCGACACGGCCGTCGCGCCGAACGTCGACTACGAGGACAGAGCCTGGGCCGGCCGGTCGACCCTGACCTATCGCGCGGGCAGCGGCTTCCGCGCCGATCTTGGCTTCGACCTGTTGGCACGCGACATCAGCAAGGGAGCGCTGGTGCCCCGCCCTGAGGTTCTCGGCAGAGACAACGCGAGAATCCGCCTGGGAGTCGGCTGGCATTTCGGCAAGGCGGCCTATGTCCTGGTCGGCTTCAACCTGGACGTTGACAGCAGCCGGCTCTTCGGCGGCGAGGACGGAACGTTCGACGGCGCCTACGGTCGCTTCTCGCTCTACTGGTAGCGGGGCAAGGCTCGGGCCTTACGCGTAGCCGATCCAGACCGCGGCGATCACGAAGAGCGAGCCGCCCACGAACAGCACCAGCATGAACTTGGCGATGAAGCGTGCCCACTGAGCCCAGTCGATGTGAGCGACGCCGAGCGTTCCCACCAGCGCGCCCGAGGTCGGTACGATGATGTTGGTGAACCCATCACCCAGCTGGAAGGCCAACACAGAGACCTGACGAGTCACGCCGACGATATCGGACAGCGGCGCCATCAACGGCATGGTCAGTGCCGCCTGCCCCGATCCCGAGACGACGAAGAAGTTGAACACGCTCTGGAAGACGTACATGAACCAGGCCGATACGGTGGCCGGCAGATCACCGATCGCCTGGCCGGCCGCGTAGAGCACCGTATTGAGCACGGTCGGCTGGGTAGGGTCATCGCCGCCCAGCACCAGCACGATCCCTTTGGCCATCCCGACGATCAACGCAGCGTAGAGCAGATCGGCGGCGCCCTGCCGGAAACTGACGGCGATGTCATCCATCTTCATGTCGCTCAGCTTGAAGGCGACGCCGATGACGCCGGCCACGAGGCCCATCACGAAGAACTGGGTGGCGAGTTCCGGGATGTAGTACTGGCGCCAGACCACCCCCCAAACGACCCAGACGATGGTGGCCAGCACAGTCAGCAGCACGAGCTTGTGGCCGAGGGCAAACCGCACATCCAGCGTCGCCGCGTCCTGGAATTCATGGCGGAACTTGTCGTCGGCGTCGTATACCGCGGAGCGTGCCGGGTCTCTCTTTACACGTGCCGCGTAGACCATGGCGAAGGCCGTACCGATCGCCGTGAAGAAGATCCACATCCCGATGCGAAACGGCGCGCCGGACAGCACCGGTACCCCGGCGATCCCTTGGGCGATGGCCACGCTGAACGGGTTCATCCAGGAGGTGGCGAAGCCGACCTGTGTGGCGGTATGGGTGATGAGCACACCGGTCACCGCGTCGTAGCCCAGCGCGATGCTCAATGGCACGAGGATCATCGCGAAGGCGATGGCCTCTTCGCCCATGCCGAAAACGGCA
>JBDHAI010000305.1:0-3485 GCA_039588155.1 Gemmatimonadota bacterium
TAGGCAGCGGGATGGTTCTTCCATCTAGACTCTCCCGACCGGGAAAAAGTGGATGCTGAGCGCCCCACGCAGGGCGAAGCTTCTCTTCTCACCGCCGCGTACGGGTTCGTTGGCGAAGGCCGGCTCGCTCGCCCAAACGGGCAGTGAGATCGTTACCGCCACCTTACGGTATCCGCCCGTCAACGTGAAGCCCGCGTCGGCCCACAGCTCCGATACTTGCAGACTCCGTGCGCGGAACTGCCCTTGCCCTCTCCCTTCTCCCTCCGGCAGCTCGCGCCAGTCAAAGAGAAACGAAGCGTCCGCGTTCAGCGATTCGGGCCCAAGCGTCTCGGGTATGCCTGGCGTCCAGGCCGTCGCCAGGTACGCGCCGGCGACACCCCAGAAGCCCGACTCGGTCTCGCCCGCCTTACTGATGCTGCCCGCAGCTCCCAAGTAGCCCCTCACAAGTGGCTGTGTCGCCGCGTAGGCTCGTAGGCTCGGGCCGCCTGGGATGTAGTAGGGGACATCGGCGAGCAGGGCACCCCTGACGTCGATGTAGGGGTTCAGCCAGCGCTGAATCGGATCGGCTCCGTATAACAGAAATCGCCGCTGCAGCGGCGAGCCAGCCGAGACCCAGCCGCCAGCGAGACGGGCGGCCCAACCGAGGTCTTGCGTCCCGCCCTGGACTTCCCCGGCCAGCTCGGCGCGAAGGTACTGGTAATCGCCTCCCGCGACTTTGACACCGAAGGCCACACTTCCCGTCAGGCGCGGTGCGCCCCACTCTCCCCTTCCCCACGCGAGCTCAGCGGCGAAGGCGTTGTCCTCCCCAGCGCTCCATGGATACGGCGTGGCGACGGCCTCGCACGGCACTGCCGGCGCGGACTCCGAGCACTCGAAGAACGGCACAGGCTCTATATAGCGGTCGTCGCCGAGGCGGACGCCCGATACGCCAACCGACAGCCGACTCCCCGGGGCTGCGTCTTCTGAACGATGGATCGGATAGAAAGCCGCAAAGCCGCTGCGCCCGTGAACGTCCCGGTAGGCGACCGTACCGCCTCGTATTTCTGCGGCGGCCTCGAATGCCGCAGGTGTTCCGCCGCTCGCGCTCGTTCCAAACCCCAGACCGAGCCAGAGCATCGCGGGTCCGATGGTTTGCCGGAGCGCGGCACCGATGACGCAGCAGCCACTTCCGCCGCCGTCCACGTCGTTGCTCCAGAGGAGCGGTATGAGGTCGAGTTGCGCGCTCTGACTCGCCGTCCACCAGTAGGGAACGGCAGGTAATGCGGCTTTGGCTATCACGTTCCACTGACCGGACGCCTTCGTAGGGCAAAGGCAGATCAGGAGCAACGCCGAGGCGATCAGAGGATTAGGCTTCATGCCTTCAGTCGAGATACTTGACCCAGGCGCCGGTGTTGAAGCAGACCACTCGGTCCTCTTGTCCTATATGGTTCGCTTCCCTCAGCCGGTAGAGAGCGGCCAGAGTAGCCCCTCCTTCCGGGCAAGCTCCGACCCCGTGGTGCCTCAGCTCCCTGCCCGCGCGCAGCAGTTCAGAATCGCTCACCGCGACCGCCGCGCCCGCGCTTTCCCGCACAGCCCGTAGTATTAAGAAGTCACCCAGAGCCGCCGGCACTCGCAAACCGGAAGCAACGGTCTCGGGTCCTTCCCACTTTTCGGCGGACTCGTGGCCCGCCTCCCAGGCGCGGACGATCGGGGCGCAACCGGCGGACTGAACCACGTACATGCGGGGCCGCCGACCGGGGGCGATCCACCCCAGCGTCTCCATCTCGGCGAAGGCTTTCCACATTCCGATGATACCGGTTCCACCGCCGGTGGGATAGATGATCGCGTCGGGAAGCTCCCAACCGAGCTGCTCGCAGATCTCATAACCCATCGTCTTTTTACCTTCGACGCGGTACGGCTCGCGTAACGTTGAAACGTCGAAGTATCCGGTCTCTTTGGCGAAGGCCCTTGCCTTGACACCGCAGTCGGTGATGAATCCATCCATGAGTACCACGTCGGCGCCGAAGGCACGGCACTCGGCAACGATCACCGGTGGCGTGTCTCTCGGCATGTAGACGCGGACTGGGAGGCCGACGCAGGCACCGTAGGCCGACAGAGCCCCGGCGGCGTTTCCGGCGGACGGAGCCACGAAGCCCGGTGCGCCCCCGGCCGCGGCCCGAGTGACCGCGGCGGCCATTCCTCGCGCTTTGAACGAACCGGTGGGGTTGAGTCCCTCCTCCTTGACCAGCATCTCTCGAACGCCCGCCTTCTGGGCTAAACGGGGAACACTCAGTAGAGGCGTTCCCCCCTCACCCAGGGTGACCGGCGATTCTGTTGCACCCAGCGGCATGACTTCGCGGTAGCGCCACATCGTCCACTCGCGGTGCTCGAGGCTCGCGGGCTTAAAGACAACGGCCAGCCGGTCGAGCGGATAGGCAGCCAGGAGGGGAGCTCCACATTCCGTACACACACCGGGCGTCCCTTGCGGAGATACGCTCCTTGCACACCGTGAGCACTCCAGAATGAACTCGAACGTCATCTCCTTCTCACCGGCTCGACTCCAGATGCTCGCAAGTTTGCTCGATCACGCGCAGGGTCGTCGATTTGCCCTGCACCTCGAACACGTCGACCAGTTCAGGGCCCTGAGTCTCGCCGGTGACAGCAGCACGAACCGGCATGAAGAGGCCGCGGCCTTTCACTTCGATTTCTTTTCCGGCTGCGCGAACGGCAACGAGAGCCGTTTCTCCGCTCCAGTCCTCCACGCCCTTGAGCTTTGTGATCACGGCCAAGAGAGTTCCCCTAACCTCGGTTCCACTTAGAACGTCGAGCGCTTCCGGACTCCACTCCATGGGATCGGGCGGATAGAACTGCGGCAGCAGCTGTGCCGCGCCGGCAAACGTCGTGATGCGCTCTTGGATCGCCGACGCTATCCGCAGGCGATCTCCGTTACGGTCAGGCAGGAGCTCTCGTCCGAGCTGTTGGACCAGTCGATCGGCCAGATCCTCGACACTCATGCTCCGTATGTACTCGCCGGACAGCCACTCGAGTTTGTCCGGATCGATGCGAACGTCACTGGCTCCCAGCCGCTCGAGCTCGATCTCATCGATGAGTCGGTCAGGCGGCAGTACCTCTTCTCCGCTCGGGCTGGACCAGGAAAGCAGCGACAGGTAGTTGGTCAGAGCGTCGGGGTGATACCCGCCCTCCAGGTACTCCCCCAGACTACGGGCGCCGTGTCGTTTTGAAAGAGGCGAGCCGTCCGGGCTCAGGACGTGGGGTACGTGGACGAACGTGGGTGGCTGTCGACCGAGAGCTCGATACAGCATCACCTGGCGCGGCGTATTCGCCAAATGGCCAACGCCGCGGATCACGTGACTGATCTCCATCGAGCTGTCGTCGACGACGACACCGAAATTGTAGGTCGGAAGACCGTCCGATTTCATGATGATAAAGTCGCCGAATCCCGCCGCGTCAAATACTATCTCCCCCCGCACGACATCCTCGATCAC
>JBDHAI010000306.1:0-5016 GCA_039588155.1 Gemmatimonadota bacterium
AGGTGAAGCGTGCTATCAAGACCGGCCAGCAGGTCACGCACATGGTGGTGCTCGTAGAAAGTAGGGGCAAGGCGTACACGGCGAACATCGGATCCGGCAACGTGACCGCCATAGACACAAAGCGTGGCGAGGTCGTCAAGCAGATCGAGACCGGCGCTGGAGCAGAGGGGATCGCCGTCACGACGGACGATCGGTTCGTACTGGTGACGAACCGCGAAGCCGGCACTTTTTCGGTGATCGACGCGTCGAGCGACCAGGTCGTTCACAGTATGGAGGTCGGTGGTTTCCCCATCCGCGTAGAGGTCACGCCCGATGGAAAGAAGGCTCTAGTGAGCCAGGCGACCGCCCGCTCTCTACTCGAGATCGAGGTCGGCAGCTGGAAGGCCGGTCGCAAGCTGACTGTAGGCGCGATGCCGGTCGGCATCGAGATCCGTTCCGATGGCAAGATCGCGTACGTCGCCAACACCCGGGATGACATGCTGACCTTGGTGGACCTCGAGACCTTCGACGAGGTGATGACGATCAAGGGCGGAGACGAGCCAGACGGCATGGCTTTCGTCACTCCCGGACCGCACAAGCACTAAGATTAGCCGCAAAAGAGCTATGTGCCGCCGACTGATTGCCGTTCTCGCCGCGGCTGCGATAGTTGCCGCTTGCACTATCGAGCGTGGCGACGTGCGTACGCCCAGCGGGCAGCCGCCTGAAGCCGATACGGTCCGGGTGCGGAAGGCGATTGAAGCCATGGCCGTCGCCTTCGAGAAAGGTGATCTAGCGTCCCTTGATACGATCTATCACGACAGCGTGACCGTTTTCGAATCGGGCTCGATCGATCAAGGGTGGATCGAATACCGTGACGGACGCCTTGCCCCTCAGATGAATGCCTTGCGCGACAGGCACCTACGTTTCGATCAAGTACGCGTCCATCTTGCCGGCAGCACCGCCTGGGCCTCTTGCCAATATGCGTTGAGCGGAACCGGCGACGAGTCCATCTTGCCGGCAGCACCGCCTGGGCCTCTTGCCAATATGCGTTGAGCGGAACCGGCGACGAAGGGCAAGTCCGCGTCGAAGGGGTGGCGACCATGGTATTCAGGAAGTTGGGTGGACGTTGGCGTCTGGTCGTGTCGCATTCATCGACGCAAGAGCCCGCGCAGACCGGCGGTTGACGTTGGACCTCTGATGGTTGAGCCGGCGGTAGGAGCCGAGATGGAGTCGCAAGTCAAATCCCGCGAGGAGCCGCTCGTCTGCACGAATCCGCTCACAGGTGCCAAGCTGGCCAGTGTCGCGGTGATGGGGCCAGATGATGTTCGCGAGCTCGTGGCCGCCACCCGCAAGGCGCAGGCCGAGTGGGCTCGACGCGCGCCACAGGTGCGTGCGAAGGGCCTGGACCGACTGCGGCAGGTGCTCGCGGATCGGGCGGATGAGATTGCCGGCGTCATCAGGGCGGAGACGGGCAAAGTGCTGGGAGAGGCGCTGTTTGAGGTCGTTATCGCTTGCGACTACTTGAAGTACCTCGCACGCGTCGCGCCCGGTGCCCTGCTCGCCCGCCGAGCCTCCAGCGGTTGGCTCGCGCACCGTACGGCTCGCGTGGCGTACGATCCGTACGGCGTCGTCGGCGCGATCACCCCCTGGAACTATCCCTTCGCCATTAACATCAGCGTCGTTGGTACCGCTCTAGCCGGTGGTAATGGGGTCGTCCTCAAGCCGTCCGAGTTCACGCAGCTCACCGGCCAGATCATCCCCGATCTCGTCTCAGTAGCGACCGGGCTCGGCGATCTCGTGTCGGTCGCCACAGGCGATGGGAGAACCGGTGCCGCGCTGATCGAGTCGGGCGTCGACAAGATCGCCTTTACGGGCTCTACGGCTACGGGCAAGAAGGTCATGGCTGCCGCAGCGGAATCGCTGACTCCGGTGGTCCTGGAGCTGGGCGGCAAAGACGCGATGATCGTGTGTGCGGACGCCGACATCGAGCGGGCGGCGCGCGGGGCCGTTTGGGGCGCGTTCTACGGCTGCGGTCAGGTGTGCATGTCGGTGGAGCGAGCCTACGTGGTCGATTCTGTCCACGACGATTTTGTCAAAGCGGTCGTTGCCGAGGCCCGGCGCGTCCGAACAAGCGACGAGCCGGAGGCGATGATCGGTTCACTGATCGCATCGTTCCAGCTCGAGAAGGTCGACCGGCACGTGAAAGAGGCGCAAGCGGCCGGCGCTCGCGTCCTTCTCGGCGGCCGCCCCATCAAGGGTCAGGGTCACTTCTACCAGCCGACGGTCGTCGTCGATGTCGATCACGACATGGCGATCATGCGTGAGGAGACGTTCGGGCCGGTACTCCCGATCATGCGTGTGCCGAATGAAGAAGAAGCAGTGCGGCTGGCAAACGATACGGACTACGGGCTCGACGCGAGCGTGTGGAGCCGAGATGCCAAGAAAGCCCGTCGTCTCGCCGAACAACTTCAGGTGGGCGCCGTGCTGATCAACGATCACCTCGTCAACTACGCCATGGCGGATTTACCCTTCGGTGGGGCCCGGGGCAGCGGGTTTGGCCGCGTGCACGGCTTGGAAGGACTTCGCGAGTTCGTACGGCCCAAGTCGTGGGTCCAGGATCGTGTCGCCCTTAAGCGCGAGCCTCACTGGTTCGAGGAAGGTAGTGGCGGGGACGATACGGCAAGGGCGCTTCTTTCGTTCAGGCACGCACGCAACCCACTGAAGCGATTGGGAGGCGCTCTTCGTTTGCTGCGTGGCATGCGTCGATGAAGCAGAGCAACGCCACTCGCGCGCCCATGGCCTCGGAGATCGACGACATCCTCACCTGCGTCCACTGCGGATTCTGTCTGCCGGCCTGTCCCACTTACGAGCTTCTGGGCAACGAGAACGACTCGCCGCGCGGTCGTCTCTACATGATGCGCGCTGTCGCCGAGGACCGGTTCCAGTCTTCCGACAAGTCGTTCGCCTTTCATATAGACCAATGCCTGGGATGCAGAGCCTGCGAGCCCGTCTGCCCGTCGGGCGTGCGATATGGACACCTCCTCGAGCATGCTCGTGATGCGAGAAGGTCCGCGGGTGGACTGGTGGATCGAATCGCCCGCGCCTCGCTGCGAATCGGCTTTGCGAGCCGTTGGCTACAGAACATCGTCTGGGCGCTGCTTCGCTTGCTTCGGTTCACCCGCGTGCCTTTCTTACTGGCCCGAGCAGGTCGACCCGGCTCTGAACCGGGGCGTCTTCGCTTCGCTATGGCGATGCTGGCGGCGACTTCACCACGTTCCGTTGCCGGCCGGCGCCGCGGTGCGCGGAGCGGCGCGGCCATACATCCGGGGACTGCCGACCCGGAGAGTATCGCGCTGCTCGAAGGCTGCGTCATGGCGGGGCTCTTTCGCCACGTGAACCGGGCAACGCGGCGCATCGTCCGCGAGCACGGCGGATGGACCACCCGAATCCCGGCTGGCTTTTGCTGCGGTGCTCTGCACGCCCACTCCGGCGAGCTCGGCATGTCACGGGATTTCGCACGTCAGTTGATCGCGCTGTTCGAGAAAACCGGCGCTAAGCTGCTGCTGACCAATTCCGCCGGCTGCGGTGCGGCAATGAAGGAGTACGGCGACTGGCTTCGCGACGATGCGGATTATGCGGAACGTGCCGAGCGGTTCTCCGCGTCGGTCTACATGGCGAGCGAGTGGCTGGCCGGCCGTCCGGGTCCGGGCTATCGAAGCTTTCAGGCGCGCGTTGGCTACGATGCGCCTTGCCATCTGATGCACGCGCAACGAATAAACGAGCCGCCGCTAGAATTGCTCGCACGCGTCCCGGGCCTCGAGATGGTTCAACTGCCGCGGGCCGACCGCTGCTGCGGTGCGGCCGGAATCTATGGGCTGACGCATCGGCATCTTTCCGAGCAACTGCTGCAGCGCAAACTCTCAGAAGTCGAGGAGGTGAGCGTGGAGCTCGTTGCCACGGGGAACCCCGGCTGCCTCATGCAGATCGGCGCCGGCGCGATAACGCGTGGACGCCGCTTGAAGGCCTTTCACCCGCTGGAACTTCTCGACGAACTGCTCGAAGAGACAGGGTGATATGGAATCCAATCGCAACCGACCCATGACGCCGTGGCGCAGAAAGCTACACGACGTGATTTTCGAGGCCGAAAGCCCCAGCGGGAAGGCTTTCGACCTTGCTCTGCTTCTGGCGATCCTACTCAGCGTTGCCGCGGTGCTACTCGAGAGCGTCGTCGAGATCCGACTGCGCTACGGTCCTTACCTGCGCGCCGCCGAGTGGGTCTTTACCATCCTCTTCACTATCGAGTATGTGCTGCGGCTCATCTGTGTCCGCTCGCCGCTGCGCTACGCGACCAGTTTCTTCGGGATCGTCGATCTGTTGGCCATCGCGCCGACCTACCTGAGTGTGCTCTTTCCCGGGGCTCAATTGTGCTCTTTCCCGGGGCTCAATCTCTAATCGTCATTCGGGCGCTGCGCTTACTGCGGGTGTTCCGTGTTCTCAAACTGGCCCACTTCGTTCGTGAGGCACGGGTGCTGAATAGCGCGCTGCGGGCTAGCAGTCGCAAGATCACGGTTTTTCTGGGCGCCGTACTGACGATGGTGCTGATCATCGGCTCGTTGATGTACTTGATCGAGGGCGAGCGCAGCGGTTTCACAAACATACCTCAGGGCATCTACTGGGCGATCGTGACCATGACGACGGTGGGTTATGGCGATATCGCGCCCGTTACCGTGCTCGGTAAGGTGCTCGCTTCAGCCGTGATGATTCTCGGATACGGCATCATCGCTCAAGCGGTCCGTCACTACACAGTCATGCCCGCACTGTACGGCGCAAGGACACGAGCCAGATGCCAAATTCTGCAAGTATTGCGGTGCAAAGCTCTGATTCAGCAGCTTGAGACACTCGCAGTCAGGCGTTTCAGTCACTGGAGCTTCTCATGTCGGACCCTGAACTCATTCCTTTAGTCGGCTATCGTGAATACCCGATCGCCGAGATGAAACAGCGAGCGGCGGCCTTCCGCGCCGACATGCTGCGACGCCG
>JBDHAI010000307.1:0-3435 GCA_039588155.1 Gemmatimonadota bacterium
CTCGCACTGCATGACGATGCCACCCTGGTCGTAGCGGATCCCCACGTGTGGATCATGGCATTGCGTGCAGTTGAACGTGTTCTTGCCACCGTTGATCAGCTCGTCGTACTGCTCGTGATGCTTGATGTAGCCGCCACTCGCCAGCACGTTGTGGTTGGTATCCCGGAAGTGGCAGCCGCCGCACAGCTCGGCCGTCGGATCCCGATTGATCTCGGCTGCGGACTGACTGACGACGTGGCCGCCGCCCGCTGCTATCGTGTTGACGCCGGGACCGTGGCACTCCTCGCAGCGGATCCCGGTCTCCTCCCAGGTGCCTATGATCCCCTCGAGGCCGTCCTGGTTGACGCCGCCGTTGTCGGCAAAGGTCTGCCAACCCGTGGTGTGGCAGCTCCCGCAGGTATACGGCTTCGGCACGGAGGCGGCCCCTTCGTAGTCCACCCACTCGGCGGGCAGCCCGGTCCCGAGATCGGGTCGCGGCAGGTTGTACTGCGTCTCGGTCCCCTCGACCCCGGTGGTCAGGATGTACCCATCGCTGTTCATGAATCGGGCCTTGTATCCATAGCCGCCGATCATGTACGTGATGTCGTTCCAGGTGAAGCCGGTCGGAGGATTCGGAACTCCGGGGCTCGTTCCCATCGGGAACGTCGGAGGCCCGCCCTCGACCTTATTGAGCTTGTAAGGGTGCCCGCTCTTCATGAACAGGTCGTCGTAGTTCTGCTGGTGGCAGTCCTCACACGTTTCGGCCGTCACGTAGCCGCGTGGTGAGGCGTCGACGACCGCGAAGAAGCTCGCGCTCTCGTCCTCATCCGTCTGGTTGGCATCGTCCGTCGCCACCACCTTCACCTTCGCACCGTAGGTGTTCGCGTTCGGGACCGTCCAGTCGAAGGTACCGTCCGCGACCTGGTCCTCGGCGATCACCGTCTCGCTCACGCCATCAGCCGTGTAGCTGATGTCGACGGTGACCACGCCGTCGTCGGTCGCGGTCCAACTGATCTGGACTGTCGAGCCCAGCGCGTACGCGACCGCACCGGTGGGCGCGTTCAGGGTGATCTCGGGTGGATCGTCTGCAGGCGGCGTCGTCGTCGTCTCATCGTCGCCACAAGCCGCGAACACGACGACGAACCCGAGCGGCAGGACGCCCCAGGGTCTCCGTAACCAACGTTTCATCGCTCCACCTCCATTCGGCGTCTCACGCCCCCTGAATGAGCGCCGCTGACGAAAGCTCCGCAGACACACATCGGCCGCAACAGCGGGGCGCGAACCGCGGGTCTGCTTGCTCCTTTTATGCTGTTTACAAAATATCAGCCGTCGCTAGCGATTACTACTTTCGGTTTCCTGACATCTCTGTAAGATCGGCAACGCTGCTCAAGCTCTGGCTGGGTGCGCGGGTCGTCGATCTCAAGAGCACCTTACAGGGTCACGAAACCCCTGCGCATCGACGTACTCTCGTGGGCGCCAGCGCTGGGCGGCGGCCGCCCTCAGCCCTTGGGTCTCACAAGCTCTTGGTAGGGCGGGTAGTCCCGCAGGGACTCAAGGTCCATGTCGGCGTGCGGGTTGAAATACCCGTAGGGGAAGCCTTGCGCGAAGGCATCGCGCAAGAGGTTCGTGGCACGCTCTTGCTCACCGAGCAGCGCCGCGATGTTAGCCTGCCAATAGGACTCGTTGCCGAACTCGTACGGCCCGGCTCTCCCAGCGAGCGACTCACTAACCCGCAACGCTTCGTCGCGGTCGCCGCGCCGAGCGGCAAGGGTACCTAGCACGCCCTGGTAGTAGATCCGCTCAGGAAATTCTCGCGCCAGCCCCTCGTAAAGGGCCCGAGCCTCGTTCCACCGCTCGGATAGTCGGTAGGCCGCGGCCAACCTGTCGCGGTGCAGCCGAGTTGTAGTCTCCTCGGCGGGGCGAGCCTTCAACCAGTCTATCGCGCGCTCGGCAACCTGAATCGAAGCCGCCCGATTCCCGTGGGCGCGCAGCTCGATCGCTCCCGCCACAACCACTGATGAGTGTACACCGCCCCAGGACGGCTCAGGTGGGAGCCCAAGGCACTCGTCGATGAGCTCGTTCACCCCCTCCACTCGACCCAGCGCAGCCAGAGCTCGCACCTCATATCGCGCTCGGCTTAGCCGGTCCGGGTGTTCGAGACGAGCTCTCCGAGCCACGCCCAGTTCGATTTCGTGTTCGCCGACCGCGTGGTACGCTCCCGTCAGAAAGAACCAGTAGTCCCACGTGACGGGCCCAACACTTTCCAGCGCCTGGATCGCCTCTCGCGGATGGTTGTAGCGATACGCATGGACACCCAGGTCAAAGCCCCCGATCTGGCGAGCGATCTGAAGCGCCGTGGGGCGATCCCCACGCAAGAATCCCGCTACGGCCAAATCGAACGACAACAGCGCGCCCGGCGACAACCGGGCGCGGCGCTGCGTGATCATGTCGACAAGGGAATCAGCCTCGGCCCGCTGGCCGAGCAGCACGTGAGACCAGGCTACGTTCATATAGGCGAGCGCGATCAAGTTAGTGTCGAGCTCGGCTGCCCTGTAGAACTTCGCGATCGCGTCTTCAAACGGACGGGGCTCACCCGTCGCGAGCCCACGGCGGTAGAGCTCTCCCCCCTCGCCGAGCGCCCGCAGCGCGGCCCGCGCTTGAACCGCCGTCTGCCCCTTGATGACAAGGACACCTGTGCTGGCGACGATCAGAGCGGCGGCACCCACAAGGATTGCCTTCCTGGAGGCGGCCCGGGCAAAAAGCTGTGACGCCGACCCACGAGCCGGCGTGACCAAAGCTCGAGCGAACTCCTCGGCGGTTGTATGCCTTTCGGCGGGCTTATTTGCCAAGGACTTTAACAGCGCCCGTTCTACACCCTTCGGCACATCGTTTCGAAGCTTGCGCGGTGGCGTGACCCGTCCCATGGCCTGCTGCGCGAGGATCGCTATCAGGGTTGGCCCCACGAAGGGCGGCAGCCCGGCGAGCATCTCGTACAACACACATCCGAGACTGTAGATGTCGGCGCGGGCGTCGACTTCAGTCTCGCCAGTGGCCTGCTCCGGGCTCATGTAGGACGGAGTACCGATGACGATACCGGTGCGGGTCAGTGTTTCGCCGCCCGCCGTGGTGATCGCGACGGCGATCCCGAAGTCCGCCACCATGGCGTGGCCACCGGATAGCAAAATGTTCTCGGGCTTGATGTCGCGGTGGATCACCCGGGCACGGTGAGCGTAGTCCAGCGCGTCGGCGGTCTCTTTCGCGATCTGCAGAGCACCTTCCAACGGGAGCTGACGCTGGTGTGCAAGTCGAGCACGAAGAGATTCGCCCTCGATGTACGGCATGACGTAGTACAGCAAGTCGTCGGCCACACCGGAATCGTAGAGCGGGACTATATGTGGATGCTGCAGCCTAGCGGCGATCTTGATCTCACGCAGGAAGCGGTCCGCAGCCAGGCTC
>JBDHAI010000308.1:0-3415 GCA_039588155.1 Gemmatimonadota bacterium
CGTTGGCTTTATCATATAGACGGACGATGTCGCCGGTCAGCGTGTCGATCTCGACGCGCAGGTACGCGTTCTCGAGCCAACTCCGCCCCACCCGCGGTTCGGTCAGCCGTCGCAGCTCCTTCGGCATCGTGTCGCGAGGCACTCTCACCACCTTGGCCCCGTAGGCGGGAACATCGCTCACGAAAACTCGAACGCTGTCGCCACTCGCGCCGGGCAAGCTGAAATGACCGCTACGTGACCAGCCGAGCGAGTTGAAGACGACAACCGGCCAGCGGCCGACCCGGGTGTCCATGCGTGTACGGACGTCGGCGAACCCGGAGGCCGTGATCGAGTCGATCGTCGCCCAGGCGCTGTCGTAGAACGTCTCGGCATCCTCGTAGATCTCGCGAATCCCCGAACCGGGCAGGATGTCGTGGAACTGATTGAACAAGACGAGGCGCCAGGCATCCTCTAGCCGTCGCCGGGGGTACGGCGCAGTGCCTACCGCAGCGAGGGCCTCAGCGGCCTGCAGCATCACCTCGCTACGCCGGTTCCGCCACTTGCTGTTGGCCTGGGTGGTGTAGGTGCCCCGGTGATACTCCAGGTAGAGCTCATCGTCCCACACCGGAAGCTCGGCGTTCTCTTCCCTCCCCTTTACCGACTCGAGCGCGTTCAGCGGCTCGTCGTAGAGCATCACCGGGAAGGTGGGCACGCGTCGCAGGTCCTCGGCTCGCTGCAGCATGGCGATGGTCGGGCCACCGCCGTGGTCGCCGACCCCGTACAGCACGATCTGATGGTTGCTCCCCGTGCGCTGGCGGTCTTCGACTCGCTGCGGCACGAGCCGGCCGGGCTCGAGGTTGTGAACGTAGCCGTAGGGGTTGTAGGTGAAGACCTGTGTGCCGTCGAGTCCCTGCCAGTAGAACGCGTTGTGGGGAAACTCCGTGGAGTCGTTCCAGCGAATCTTCTGGGTCACGAAATAGTCGAGGCCGGCCCCTTTGAGGATCTGCGGAATTGTCCAGGGATAGCCGAAGCAGTCGGGCGTCCAGGCCACCCGGGAGCGAAAGCCGAAACGCCGCTCGAAGTAACGCTGCCCGTACAGGCCCTGCCGTACCAGCGATTCGCCCGCGGGCACGTTGAGATCCGACTCCACCCACCAGCCGCCGACGGGCATCCACTGGTTCTTCTCGATCGCGGCCACGAGCGAATCGGCGAGCGCCGGCTGCAGGCGGTCCATGGCATCGTAGTAGGCGGCCGAGCTGCCAGTGAAGATGTAGCCGGGGAAGAGCTCGGCCAGCTTGAGCGAGGTTCGCCAGGTGTCGCGGATCACGTCGATCGTTTCGCGCCATGGCCAGAGCCAGGCCGCGTCGATGTGCGAGTTACCGACGAGGTGGAGCGTGTCACGCTGGATCTCCGCCGCCAGTGGCGCGTACGCATCGCGGTAACGCGCGCTCAGGGCGTGGTACGCCGCGCCGCCAGGCTCACCGAGGGTGCGAAGCCATGACACCGCATCGGGGCGCTCGATTCCCGGCGCTCTGCCGGCCAACGCTTCGGCGAACACGTAGCCATCGGCGTACTCTGCATAGCCGATCTCACGCACGCGGACCGCGGGCGGCATCCAGAGCGGCCGGCCGGATTCTGGCGTGATGTCGACGAGCAACGAGTCGCCGACCTGGCACGGGGAGCAGAGCTCGACCCGACCCTCGCCCCAAACACCATCCGCTCCATTGATTCGATATCGCGCGTTCGGCCCGAGGCCGAGTGTCAGCAGATCGACGCTCAAGCCTTCGAAGGCTAGGGGAACCGTGAGCGCCGCCGTCAGCCGCTGTGGAGCACCGCCCGCGGAGTCGACGCTCAGGGATGCGATCTCGATTCGACCCCCGAACGACCTCACCAGCTGATCGGGATCCATCAGCACACTGGCCCGACGCGATCCGCCGTTCCAGGTGACGCCAGCGACAAACGGCGTTTCATCGACCCCGGCGCTACGGAGGTCGGAGAAGCCCAGCGGCAGGTTCAGCTCTACGGGCTCGCCCGGCGAAAGGCGGTCGTAGGTGCCGCTGCCAACGCCCTCACCGCCGTGTGAGAGGCGCACACTCACATCATCGAAGCTTCCAGCGCCCCAGGCCGCCAACCCGACCCGCGCCTCGGAGTACAGCTCCGCGCCGCTCCAGCGCAGCGAAGCACCCATCAAAATCGGACCCACGGTCACCGTCGGCAGCGGATGATTGTGAGCCACCAGTCCCGGCGGCTTGGCCACAGAAAGCAACAGGCCGTCCACGCCCGCGCTTTCCGCCGGCGCGATGCGAGCCAGCAGACCGAAGCCGCCGGTCCGATTCAGTGGCTTGAGCATCAGGCTGTTCCAGCCCTGGGCGAGTCGAACCGTGACGGTGTCGCTACCGCGACCCAGACCCCGGGCCACGACGTTCAGCCAAACGCGTTGTCCGTTGAGCAGGATGACGAGATCGTCGTCGCTGTCGGCGACCAAAAGGACGGTGCGGTCATCGGGTGCGAAGACATACGCGTGAGCATAGGCGGCACTCCAGGCCGTACTCGTACCCGCGTACACCTCGTTCAAGTCGACCCGGCCAAAGCCATCGGCGTTGATTTCGACCCAACCCGCATCGCCCAGGGTCGGCATCAGCCAGGCCTCACCGCCGATGAGGTCGCGCGTGACACGCGCGCTGTCGTCCCCCGAGGGGAATGGGCCGCCGATCAGCCACCTGTCGATGTCGAGATCCTGAGCCGAGGCTGGAAGAGTCGAAGCCAGCAGGCCAAGAAGGATCAGTGCCGCATTACGTATCACGTCTTTCCGTCGCGCTGGATTAGACATCTAAGAAGACCGCGAGCAGGATGATCGCATCCTTGGACAGCTCGAAGGTACGTTTCATCTTAGTGGAATACAGAGACCGAGATATCTAGCGATCCGCCTAACGGCGCAGCGGCGTTGGCAAAGCCGCGGGACTCCCAACGGATACGCGAGACCGGAACGTCCTGCCACTTCATGCCAAAGACCAGTTTGTCGAAGCCTCGACCGAGCTGATACCCGATGAAGCCGCCCACCGCCGCGCCGGCAACACCACCCAGGATTAAGAGCAGCTGACCGGAATCGTCGGGCACGAGCGCGTTTCCAACGGCAGCGCCCCCGGCGATTCCGATCAGCAGGCCGAAATAGGTACCGATCAACTGGGAGTTGCCGCGAGCCACTTCGATGCTTTTGACGGATTCGAGCGGAACCGTGACCGGCCCGGTTTCTTGGCCTTTCAGGCTGAGCAGCAGCGTATCAGGCCGCAGGAACTGGACTTGTCCCCTGACTTGCTCGGCGAAGAGGTCGGGCGCGGTTATGCGAACTTCATCGCCCGGGACGATCATGCGTCGCTGATAGGAATCGGGCGTCAGGCGTGGCGCGTCCTGGGCCGATAGGCCTGAAGGAAACGCC
>JBDHAI010000309.1:0-3413 GCA_039588155.1 Gemmatimonadota bacterium
CAGCATGAGATCGAGTTGTCTCTGGCGCCGCTGCCCGAGTCGGCTGAGGGGATCCTGTTGACGCAATGGGTCCTGAGGAATCTGGCACACCGCGAAGGGATGCGCTGTAGCACCGACCCGATGATGCTCGAGGGTCACGCGGGTAATGGACTACACTTCCACTTTTCTCCGATGAGGGACGGCCAACCGCTCGCGGTCAAGAACGCGGACGGGAGTCTGACCGATCCCACCCGCTGGCTCATCGGCGGGCTAGTCCAATTGGGAGCGGCGCTCATGGCCTTCGGAAACCAGGTTGAAGGGTCGCTCGTGAGGCTCATCCAAGCCAAGGAGGCGCCGAATGCCATTGTCTGGGGCGAGTTCGATCGCAAGGCCCTCGTCCGACTTCCGGTCGTGCCGACCGACGAAAGCGGCCGGCAGGTCGCATCGCCGACGATCGAGTTCCGGCTGCCCGACGGGTCGGCCCTGCCGCATCTGCTGTTAGCGGGCGCCGCCCTGGCTATGATCCAGGGCCGCAACACGCAGGACCTGGATGGTGTGCTGGCCCGAACGGCTGCGGCCGCGACCGCCTCCCGCGATGGACCGGCACCGGTGCCTCGGAGTTTCGCTGAAGTCGCTCGAGCTCTCGTTCGCGACCGGAGCGCGTTCGAGCTGGGCGGAGTCTTCCCGTCGGGTCTTATCGACCACCTGGTGGCCAGGCTGGGCGGTTGAGATGCGCTCGAGCCTTCGCTCAGGCTTTCCCGGAGGACGTGGCGAGTTGTCTGACCCGGATGTCGGTGTCGTCGACGAAGGCGGAGAGCACCTCGGCGGCCCGGGGGTGTGCGATCTGCTTCAAAGCGATCGCGGCGGTCGCTCTCACTTGTTCGCTCCAACGCCAGCGGAACAGCGGCGGCTTCTTCTGGGCGAGGACCCTGGAGAGGCAATCGATGGCGGAGGCGTGTCGCAGGTCGCCTAACGCTTGGCAACAGGCGGTAGCCACCCTCGGGTCAGCGGTTTCGTTCAGCGTGGTGACCAGCGCGTCGACAGCAGCCGGCGAGCGCAGGTGTGCGAGGCTACGGATGGCGCCCTTGGCGACACCGGGGTCCGGGTCTCGTGCCAGCGGCAGCATGATTTCGATCAGATCGTCATCGTGCAAGCGCTCGAATAGCCGGAAGGCCGCACGGCGGATCTTGGCACTGCTGTCCCCGAAGCTGTAAGCCAGCTCGTCTCGCAGATCGCTGGTCACGGTATCGATGACCTCTAGCATCCGGAAGCGCTGCTCTACGGTCACCTCGGTGGTTACCGCTCGCTTGACGGTCGCACCCGCCTCCGGCCCAGACTCTGCCAACAGGCTCGCGGCCAGCTGGCGAACCCGGAAATCCCTCTCTTGTTTGATCACTTCTACCAGCATCGGGATGGCGGACCGCCCGAGGCTCCCTATCACCTGCGCGGCGCGCTCCTGCCGGTGGGTCTGCCCGGATTTCATGTCATCGATCAGGAGTACTTGGGCCGTTGGGTCTAGCCGGCGATCTAGAAGCCTGGCCAAGGCCTCGCCATCCCGCCCGCCGTTCGACAGGAGCTGCTGGCGGCGCGCCTGCGCCTTGAGTAGAACCACACTGGCGAGCTGGTAATCGGCGAAATGCACGGCGCACCCCGCCAGTTCGTGCAGAAGGCCGGCCAGCGCCTGCAACACGCGAGGCTCGGTCTCGTTGGCCAGTGCGTTGAGCATTGAGTCCGCCGTGAGCTCGGCGAACTTGTGTTGCAGGCCGAGGATGAGGCTCGCGAACAGTGCGTGACACGCGGTGACGCCCTTCTCACGGTCGCGGGCGTCCTGATGCGGGAAGGTCTCGAAGAGGCGACGGATTAGCTGTCGGAAGAGCTTGTCTTCACCCTTGATGAGAAGCTCCTTGCCGAAACTTGGCACGGCGTCGCGCAGCGCTTCCAGCGGCTCCTCGAGCATCAGCTCGGCCAGCCCCGGAGAGCTGTCTTCCTCGTCCTCGATACCCTCGGTGCTCACGGGTGTGTCGCTGGTCGCCAGAAGGCTCTGTACAACGCCCAAGGCGTATTGACGCTGGTTGAAGCCTATGTTGCTCAGGCCACTTTCCGCCGCGAAATTGTCCCAGTACTCCTTGCCGGTACCATCGCTGGAAGGTTTCCCGAGCCCGCCAACAAATGTCCTCAGTTCTACGAGCGTGAGGCCTGCGGCGAAGGTGATGCTGCCAAGGCTGACGTAGTTCATCATCTCGCGCACGTTGTTCGCTAGAGGCGCGTACCCCGACGTGTCTACCTTGGCACCGTTGACAAGCAGAAACTGGCCCGCGCTCGCCAACGTCAATGCCTGTCTCCGCTTCAGTACGGCCTCGAGCGCAGAGTACAGTTGCTCCAGCGAGCGTTCCACGGACTTGCTTTCCAGCGGGTAGAGCTTGGCGTTCTGCACGGCGCCCAGCAGTGTCCGCAGAATCTTGGGGACCTCGCGCAGCTCGTCGGCCTCGAGCTCCTCGTCCTCACCGAACTGGGTCCGCGCGGGTCCGCGGCCCTTCCTTCTGCGCAAGCGCGAGTAACGCACCTGGCGGAGTTCGATCTGTGTTAGGCCATATTGGACGGTGAAGTCGCGCCAGAACCCCTGGTCGATGGCTTCCGGCTTGAGCTTGCCTAATGCGATCACCAAGGCCCGTATCTCCTCGGCCGTGACCCCTTGGTGAAACACTATCCCTTGTAGCTCAGCTCGGGTGAGCAGTTGCAGGAACGAATCGGCCAGAGCCCGGAACCGCGAGGCTTCGAGCCTTTGCCCGTTCACCAGCAACACGCGTTGTGCCTGTGCCAGGTGGAACTGCTCATTGTTTTCGAGTATGATCGAGAGCGCCTCGACGATGGTCTTCAGCGATTGCGTGATTCGCTTGCTCTCGGATGGGTAGAGCTGGATGTTACGGACCGCCGACGCGATAGTCCTGAGAACCTGTGGGACCTGGCGAATGCTGGCCGGGTCCAGGCGGGCCTCCGCTTCCACCTCGTCCTCCAGGAACTCACCGGCGTAGGCTGCCGCCTCTTCGGGGCTGAAGACCGTCTGATTGAAAGCGAGTTGGATTTGTTCGTATCGCCGTGCTTTCTCCTGATTGGCCGATCGCTTGAAGTGGTAGGCGAGCATTGAGGCGGAAGGAAGTAGTCGCCTCTGGTACAGGCTCTCTTGGTATTCGCCCACCTGCCCGTGTAGGTCCTGGCGGCGGTCCGTTGCGATCGTCCCGTAACTGATCTCGAGCACGCGTTTTCCGAGGAAGCGCATGATCTCGTCGTTGACCTGGAAGTCGAGGCTGACCAAGCCGAGGGCCTCAGCACGGTCGACGAACTCGAGTACCCGATTCTCATCCAGGTCGGAACTCCCAGCCAAGACGCTAAGGGGCACGTCCTCACCCATCGTCGAGGCATGTTCCAAGATTCTT
>JBDHAI010000310.1:0-1525 GCA_039588155.1 Gemmatimonadota bacterium
CATCGACGGCTTCCGCCTCGACGTCGCCGAGATGGTGCCGCTGGGCTTCTGGCGCGAGTAGCGGCGCGTCGTGCGCGGCATCAATCCCGACGCCTATCTGGTCGGCGAAGTGTGGGGGGAGGAGGGGCCTGATAGGATGTTCGACCCGGGGCCCTGGCTCGAAGGCGACGTCTTCGATGCGGTGATGAATTACCGCTGGTACATGCCCACCCGTGGCTTCTTCGCCGGGGCGCCGCCGGGGCTCAGCGCATCCCAATACGTGGCGCACCTCGACTCGATAGCCGGGGCCATCGCGCCGGATCATCTAAAGGCGATGATGAACCTGACGGCCAGCCACGATTCACCGCGCTTCGCCACCTCGATCTACAACCTGGGTCGCTACAAGTACCAGGCACACCCGGCCGGGAACCCGGACTACAAGATCGACCGTCCCGAAGAGCGCACGCGGCAGATTCAGAGACTCATCCTGGTGCAGCAGTTTACCTACATCGGAGCACCGCACATCTGGTACGGCGACGAGGTCGGCATGTGGGGCGCCGACGATCCGGATATGCGGAAGCCGATGGTCTGGAGCGACCTTGAGTACGAAGACGAGACCACACATCCCTTCGGGCAAGCTCGCCGCCGCGACCCGGTCGCGCCTGACGCCGCACTTTTCGACGTCTACAGGGAGCTCATCACCCTCCGCAAGCAGCACCTGCGGCTCCTCGTCGATGGCGACTTGAACACCCTGCTCACCGACGACGCACGCGGCCTGCTGGCCTACGAGCGCGTGCTCGGAGACGAACGGGCCGTGGTCGCCTTCAACACGTCTGATTTGCCGCGGGCCTTCGCCGTCGCGGCCGAAGACGGTGTCTATCGCGCCGTTTTCCCGCGCGGCGACGAGTTGACCGTCACGGACGGATCGCTGACCGCCGAACTGCCGCCCCGAACCGCGACGGTGTGGGTTCGAGAATGAGAGGCCTCTGTGTTCAAAACTGGGCAGTCTAAAGCCATGGCGCCTATGAACGGGTTAGCAACAGCGCTGGCCTCCGCCGCGTTGTGGCTCGCGTCGAGCTCCTACTGTTGCGCGCAGACAGCCGGTGCGGAGCAGGGTGAATCGGCACGATACCTGGAGATGGCGCGCGAGGTCCATGAGCGTTTGTCGAACGTCGGTTATCAGATCTATATCTCAGACCGCGGCCGGCCGGTTCTCGACGGGCAGTTCGGTTTCGCGCGGCTCGAGGACTCGATTCCCGTGGAAGCCAACACCCGCTTCCTGATCATGAGCGTCACCAAGGCGTTCACCGGCGCCGCGCTGGTGAAGGCCGTGGCCGCGGGTCAGGTGGATCTCGATGCGCCCATCGCGACGTACGTGCCGGGGTACCCTCCGGGCGATGACCCTCGAATGACCCTGCGCGCGCTGGCCGCCCACACGGCGGGCGCACCGCACCAAGGACATCCGGAGCGTAAGCCGCTTTACGTCGAGCATTTCAATACGGCCACCGAAGCGATCACCGCGATTCGAGACTTGCCGCTGGTTCAC
>JBDHAI010000310.1:1532-4939 GCA_039588155.1 Gemmatimonadota bacterium
TGCCGCTGGTTCACGAGCCCGGCTCCGACTATTCGTACTCGAGCAGCAACTACAACCTCATCGCGGCCGCGCTCGAGCAGGCCTCCGGTCAATCCTTCGCAGTCCTTCTGGACAGCACCCTACTCTCCCCGCTAGAACTCGACGACACAGAACTGCTGAACGTTCAGCGGCCTACGCCACGCCTGGCGCGCAACTACACACTATACGAACTGTGGACTTATGCGGATCTCGAGGAGCTACAGATCGTGCCGACCTGGGATTACAGCTTCAATCCGGCCGGGGGCGGCATGATCTCGACGGCCAGCGACCTGGCGCGCTTCGGTGAGGCGTTTCTGGCGCCGGGCTTTTTCAGCGCCGAGGAGCTGGAGCTATTCTACTCGCTGATCTCGTCCGATCCGGAGTCGCCCTGGAGCTTCGGGTGGTTCGTCGGTCAGACCGATTCGGGTACCCGGCAGCTCCGAATCAGCGGCGCCACGCAGGGCGTGATGTCATCGCTCTACGTACTGCCGGATGAGGGGATCGTCGCCGCCGCGATCGTCAATTCCTGGACTCGCGATGCCCGGGAAGGCGAGCTCGTATTCGCAGGGGTCGAGCGCATCATCTCCGCCTACCTCGAAGACAGACGGAATAACTAGTCACAAGCGAGGCCGGCCAACCCGAACCGCAAAGTGCGAACGGCTATCGTGCGGGTCGGATCCGGATGGCCTGACCGCCTCCGGGCGCCAGGGCGAGCGTCAGCGTCGATCCCGCATCTACGGACTGCTCGGATATCGCGACTGGGAAGGGATCGTCCCGCCAGTGCGCGCCCGGGCCGTCGGCGTAGATCTGGGCCACGAAGCTTTCGCCTTCCGGCAGGAACGACAGCGAGATCTCCAGCGTGCGCGCCTCCTCGTCGGTGATGGCACCGATGTACCAGTCGCTGCCGCCCCGCTCTTGCCGCGCGACCACCACGTAGTCGCCGATCTTGCCGTCGAGCACGTGGGTGCGCTCCCAATCGACCGGGACGTCCTTGATGAACTGAAAGGCGGGCTGGCCCTCGTAGTTCTCGGGCAAGTCCGCCGCCATCTGTAGCGGCGAGTAGAGCACGACGTAGAGCGCGAGCTGTTTGGCCAGCGTGGTGCGGACGCGCCCCTCCTCGGGTGTACGCGGCGTTCCTGTGGCCGACGCGATCTGGACGTCGAACACGCCCGGGGTGAAATCCATCGGCCCCGAGATCATACGGGTGAAGAATAGGATCACCTCGTGCTCGGGTGGATTGCCGCCATCACCTTCACCGCCCCAGGCGTTGTACTCCTGCCCGCGTGCGCCCTCCCGGGTCAGCATGTTGGGATAGGTTCGCCGCTCTCCCGTGTCCTTAATCGGCTCGTGAACGTTCAGCATGATGCCGTACTGTGCCGCTTTCTCGATCACCATTCGCCAGTGCCGCACCATGTACTGGCCGTGGTGTGCATGGCCGGCGGCGGTGAGGTCGCCAACGTACCCGGTCTTGATGGCCCGTATACCGAGCCGCTGATAGAGCGCGAACGCGTCCTCCAGCTGGCGCTCGTAGTTCTCGACGCCCATCGAGGTCTCGTTGTGACCGATGAGCTCGACGCCTTTTTCACGAGCATGACTGGCAAGCCCTTCCAGGTCGTAGTCCGGATAAGGCTCGGTGAACGAGAAGCGCTCGGCGTTGGCGCTCCATTCACCGTCCCAGCCGATGTTCCACCCCTCGACCAGCACGCCGCCGAAGCCGTGCTCCGCCGCGAAGTCGAGGTAGCGCCGCGTGTTCTCGGTGGTCGCCCCGTGTTTCGAGCCGGAGCTCCAGGTCATCACCCTGATGCGCATACCCGACCAGAAGCTCCAGGTCATCACCCCGATGTGCATGCCCCACCAGATGCCCACGTACTTCATCGGTTCGATCCAGCTCACATCCTCGAGCACGTTGGGCGGGTTCAGGTTCAAACCGAGCACCGCCGGGTGCAGGTCGGCCGCGCGGTCCGCCAGCTGGATCGTCCGCCACGGCGTCACGAACGGCGTCTGACCCCGGACCTTCACGCCGTCCGCCCAGGCCGGCAGCGAGACGCCTAGCCTGCGGTCGTAGTCGCTGCGCAGGTTCATGCCCGCGTAGTCCACGAGGTTCGCCTCGTGGATCACCACATGCAGCCCGTCGCGGAACTCCAGGGTCAGCGGCGTGTGAACGGTCGACAGCGTGCTCATGGGCGACGACGAGTACAGGTACTCGTAGCGGTTGTCGCGATCGGCCGGGATCCACCAGGCCCGGGCGTTGTCGGCCATGTAGAAGTCGGTGAGCTCCGCCGTGATCTCGAAGGCACCGAGCCCCGGCTGCTCGGGGAACTCGTAACGGAAGCCGACGCCGTCGTCGAACACTCGGAACACCACATCGAAGCGTCGACCCGATTCCGCTG
This sequence comes from Gemmatimonadota bacterium, assembly GCA_039588155.1. Taxonomy (GTDB): domain Bacteria; phylum Gemmatimonadota; class Gemmatimonadetes; order Palauibacterales; family KS3-K002; genus JBDHGH01. The sequence continues at coordinate 3,941 of JBDHAI010000310.1, forward strand.
TCTCGGCAGCCGATACCCGCAGCTCGTGATGGTGATCCCGCACGCGGGCCACCTCACCCCAGGGCTGCTCCCACGTCTCGTCCACCGAATTCCGTGCCGTTCCCGTGATCGTGATACCGTCACGCAGCGGTGCGGCGTTCTTGAACTCGAAGCCCAGCCGCGAAGGGAGTACGACCTTGCGGCCGTCGCGCTCCACGCTGTAGAACAGGCCGCTCTGCTGAACGGTCTCCCCGTCCTCGATGATGCTGCGGATGGTATCGACCGTCACGACGTTACGCCCGTCCGGAGAGGCGACCTGGAGCGGCTCCTGGGCCTGGGCGCCGACGGCCGCCGCCGATAGGGCCGCCATCTCGAGGGCCGGTGCGACACGACGCGTCCAGCGAACGATCCGCTTCTGCATTCTCATCTCATGCCTCCAATAGGGTCCGAACACGTAGTCTGCTAGATGATCCGATGCGCTCCGCGACCCGGGCCCGTGAGTCATCGTGACAACACCCAGACCCAAAACGAGCCCGCCGGCACCTCCAGCTGCTGCGGGCCGCCGGTCAGCCGCGCGGCCGCGCCGTCGACGCCGTCAAGATCGACCCGCTCCCCATCACACACCTGGCGCCAGTCACCTTCGGGCAACTCGAACCGCAACACCCCCTCGCGACCCCCGCTATTGGCCAGCACCAGCACCCGCTCGCCGACCACGTAGCCCAGTAGCGTCTCTTCGTCGGGAGTGATCCAGCGGTAGTGATCTTCCGGCACCATGGCAACACGGAACACGGTGCCATGCTCCGAGGCTCGGAGCGCCAGCAGCCCGCGCCAGAAGTCGCGCATCGCAAGATGATCGGAACCCGGGGCCAGGCGGTCCCAGAGGAAGCGGTTGGGGGCACGCAGGTTGTAGGTGTCGTCCCGGCCCTTGAACTGGATGGGTCCACCCGCCGCCTCCATCTCGAACTCGTCATGCGGCGCCAGCCCCTTGGAGCGGAGCATCTCGGTGCCGCCGTGGATGAC
>JBDHAI010000311.1:0-3403 GCA_039588155.1 Gemmatimonadota bacterium
GGGCATTCTTCACCTGACACTGCCGAAAGCGGCATCCGCCAAACCCCAGAAGGTCGTGATCGGTTGAACGCCTGCCGATATGGCAGTCCAGGCCTGGCATGCCTGTTGCCCCTTGCCTGAGCGCGTTGAAGAGCCATTCTTCGCGACGCTGGCCGGCTCGAGATTCTGGCCGGCTGTCTGCGTGCCAGCCAAGACACACGAGGTGCGAGTAATAGATGATTTCGTTTGATCGGTTGACCGTCAAAGCAGGAGAGGCCCTGCAAGGGGCGATCAGTCTGGCTGCGGTCCGAAGCAGTCCGGCGGTGGAGGACATCCATCTGCTCTCCGCGCTATTGGACCAGGAAGGTGGCGTGGCGGGCCCGCTGTTGGGGCGCTTGAACCTGCGGCTCACGGAGGTTCTGCAGCAGGTGAGCCTCGCGCTGGACCGACTCGCGCGTCAGGAAGGTGGAGGGAGTCCGATGCCGTCGCGGGAGCTGAGCCAGGTTCTGGACGAGGCGGACCGTGAGGCTCGGGAGATGGGTGATCAGTTCATCTCGAGTGAGCACCTGCTGCTGGCGCTGGCCTCGGACAAAGCGAGCACGACGAGCCGACTGCTGAAGGGCCTGGGTGCCGACCAGGGCGACCTGCGCCAGGCGATCCAGGAGATGCGTGGGCCGCACCGGGTGACGGACCGCGACGCGGAAGAGAAGTACCAGACGATTCAGAAGTTCACGACCGATCTCACGGACATGGCGCGCCGCGGTAAGCTGGACCCGGTGATCGGGCGCGACGAGGAAATTCGCCGTGTCATCCAGGTGCTGTCGCGGCGGACGAAGAACAACCCGGTGCTGATCGGCGAGCCGGGAGTGGGCAAGACGGCGATAGTCGAGGGGCTGGCGCAGCGGATCGTGAACGGAGACGTGCCGGAGTCGCTGCGCAACAAGCAGCTGATCCTGGTGGATATCGCGAGCATGGTTGCCGGGACGAAGTATCGCGGCCAGTTCGAGGAGCGTTTCAAGGCGCTTTTGCGAGAGATCACGGAGAGCGAAGGGCAGTACATCGTCTTTATCGACGAGTTGCACACGATCGTAGGAGCGGGCGCGGCCGAAGGCGCGGTCGACGCCGGTAACATGTTGAAGCCGCTGCTCGCCCGCGGTCAGCTGCGCGTCGTCGGTGCGACCACGCTCAACGAGTACCGCGAGCACATCGAGACCGACACGGCATTGGAGCGGCGATTTCAGCCCATTTTCACGGCGCAACCGAGCGTTGAGGACACTGTGGGTATTCTGCGTGGCCTCAAGGAGCGCTACGAGATTCACCATGGTGTACGGATCACCGATGGGGCCATCGTGGCCGCGGCTCGTCTCTCGGACCGCTACATCGCCGACCGCTTCCTGCCGGACAAGGCTATCGACCTGATCGACGAGGCGGCCTCGATGCTGAGGATCGAAATCGATTCGATGCCGCTGGAGATCGACGAGGTCGAGCGCCGCATGGTGCAGCTCGAGATCGAGAAACAGGCGTTGCAGAAAGAGGAAGACAAGGAAAGCAAGAGGCGTCTGGATCGACTCGAGAGAGAGCTCGCAGAGCTACGCGAGCGGTCGTCCGGGATGAAGGCGAAGTGGCAGGCCGAGAAAGAGGCGATCGAGAATATCCGCACGCTGAAGGGTCTGATCGAGAACTTGAGGATGGATGCCGATGCTGCGACGCGGGCGGGCGAGAACGAGCGTGCAGCGGAGATCATCTATGGCAAGATCCCCGCGATGGAGAGCGAACTGGCCGCCGCCTCAGGGAAGCTCGCCGAGCTTCAGAAGGAATCGAAGTACTTGAAAGAGGAGGTGACCGAAGAGGATGTTGCGGTCGTGGTCTCGCGCTGGACCGGCATACCGGTCACCAAGATGATGGAGAGTGATCGTGACCGTCTGGTTCACCTCGAGGATCACCTCCACAAGCGTGTGGTCAATCAGGACGAAGCAATCTCCGCGGTGTCCAACGCGGTCCGGCGGAATCGCGCCGGACTACAGGATCCGAATCGTCCCGTCGGGAGCTTCATCTTTCTCGGCCCCACGGGTGTGGGTAAGACCGAGACGGCACGAGCGCTGGCCGACTTCCTGTTCGACGACGAGCAGGCGATGGTGCGGATCGACATGTCGGAGTACATGGAGAAGCACGCCGTCGCGAGGCTGGTCGGGGCGCCGCCGGGTTACATCGGATATGAGGAAGGTGGTCAGCTGACGGAACGGGTGCGGCGCCGGCCGTACAGCGTTATTCTGTTCGACGAGATCGAGAAGGCGCACCTAGACGTCTTCAACATTCTCTTGCAGGTGCTGGACGATGGTCGGTTGACGGACAGTCACGGCCGTACGGTGGACTTCCGAAACGCCGTGATCATCATGACGTCCAACATCGGCAGTCACTATCTGCTGGAGCATCAGGAAACCGACGATTGGGCCGACGTGGAGAAGCACGTCTGGGAGACCCTGCGCGTTTCATTCCGGCCAGAGTTCTTGAACCGGGTCGATGACATCATCATCTATAAGCCGCTAGGTCGCGCCGAGCTTCGTCAGATCGTCGATCTGCAGCTCGCTCGCGTCCAGCGCATGGTGGCCGACCAGAAGTTGACCATGGAGATCACGGATGCGGCCCGGGTTCTCATCGCCAGCGAGGGGTTCGACCCGGCGTTCGGTGCCCGGCCGCTGAAACGAGCGATGCAGCGATTGCTCTTGAACCCGCTGTCGGCGTCCGTGATCGAGGGCGGTCTGTCCGAAGGCGATCGCGTCATCGTCGATCATGAGCCAGGTGATGATGGGCTGTCGTTCCGCCGGGCGGAAGCGCGGTTAGCGGTGGTCGATTAGCGGAGTGGGGGCCGGTTTGACGGTTGCCGTCCCCGGAAAATCCCCAAGACCGGGAGTATGATCAGGTGGGTACGGTTGAACGAACGGCGGTGGCGGCGGTTGCGGTCCTGTTCGGACTGGTGGGTTGCGGCGGCAGCGGAGGCGGTCGCACGGCGGCCGGGCCGGAAGTGCCGGAGGGTGGCTCGTCGCCGGAACAGACCGTGGAGGCCTTCCTGGACGCAGTCATCGCCGCGCAGGCGAGCAAAGCTGCCGGCGAGCTCACGGACGCGGATCGCGCTTACGAGCGGATGGCCGCGGTATTCGGAACCGATGAGGGCTCGATCCGGCGGAGTTTCGACGCCGACGAGGTCCACAACCGCATGCTCGTCTTGGCCGCGTGCCTGCGACCGGCTTCGTACCGGATCATTACGCAGCCCAATCCCGACGCCTGGCGCGCGAAACAGACGACCGTCACGGTCGACCTGGTTCGCGGCGCCGACACGCTCACACTGCCGTTTCGCCTCGTCTTGGGCCGCGGCGAACGCTGGTTCATCGAGCAGATCGAGATCTCGCAGATTTCCTGCTAGGAC
>JBDHAI010000312.1:0-3395 GCA_039588155.1 Gemmatimonadota bacterium
GATCTGCTGGGGGCGCATACCGGGCTTTCGTGCACGAGCTGTCACGACCCGGCGAGCGGGGATCTACTCTTCAATCCGGCGAGTGAGAACGATTGCTACGAGTGCCACTCGGGCGATTATCAGAGCCAGCACTCCGGGAGCGGATACTCGACGACCTGCCTGACCTGTCACAACCGCTCGAGATGGGACGACGCAACGTTCGATCACGACAGTCAGTTTTTCCCCATCTTCTCTGGTAAGCACAAGGGCAAGTGGAAAGAGGACGGCTGTGAGAGCTGTCACGAAAACGCGAACGACTTCAGCGTGTTCACATGCATCACGTGCCACAAGCATAGGAAGGAGAAGATGGACGACGAGCACGAGGACGTCAGCGGGTACGCCTATGAGTCCACGCGCTGTCTCGCCTGCCACCCAGAAGGTAAGAAGAAGTAACCACGTGACGACGACGAACGAGCGAGCCTGAAGGCCGCCATTATGTGAGGTCGTTTACGCGGGCGCCGAGATCCGCGCTTCCCGAAGAGAAGACTAATCGAGTTACGACTACAATTGAGAGTAATAGTGGGGCTCAAACCCAGCCCTTCTCCCGAAAGTCCCGCAAGATCTCCACGAAGCGCTCCATCTCTTCCGGGGTCCCAATCGATAGCCGGTTGTACTCGAGCAGCGGCGGGAACGGCCGTCCCACTCTGACGTTACGCTCGGCCATGCGTTTGCGATAGGTCTCGAGATCGCCGTTGATGCGGTGCATTACGAAGTTCGTCTGACTCGGCAGATACTCCAGCCCCAGGTCATCGAGCGTCTCTTTGAGAATCTGCATGCCGCGAGCATTGGCGTTGCGACTTCGCTCGACGAGGCCGTCGTCTTGAAGCGAGGCAAGCGCCGCGGCCAGCGCCAGCTGATTCGCATTGTTCATGCTGATGAAGAGTCGCAGGCGGCCGGCGGTCTCCTTATGAGCGATCCCATAGCCCAGCCGCAGGCCCGCCATGCCATAAATCTTGGAGAAACTTCGCGCGACGATGACATCGGGCCGGTCGGAGATGAACTTGATGCACGACGAGTAAGCCGGGTCGACGCAGTACTCGTAGTAGGCTTCATCGACCAGGAAGAAGACACCTCCGGACGATGACTCGATCCACGCATCGATGTCGGCACTCCGGGTGACGGTGCCGGTCGGGTTGTTCGGATTACAGATGTAGACGAGCGCTCGGCCGCTGCCCGCCGCTCGCTCTTTCATTCGACCGACGTCGTGAGCGAATCCCGCGTCCAATGGCACCTTCTGCAGGCGGTACGGAAACGGGAGCGCGTAGCGCGGGACGTCCTCGAACGTCGGATCTGCCAGTATCAATGGTTCACTCGGACCAGTCAGAGATTGAACCGTCATCTGCAGCACCTCGGTGGAGCCGCAGCCAAGAACGATGTTTTCCGGCTCCACCCCGTTCATCCTGGCGAGCGCCTCGACCAGCTTTGCACGGGACTCCCGCGGATACCGGTTCGCCTCGCCGATGTTGTCGATGACGGCCTTACGTGCAGCTGGGGCCAGGCCCAGGGGGTTCTCGTTGGAGTTGAGCCTCAAGGCTCCGTCGGTTGACTTGGTGGAAGCTCCGGCCAGCTCCGGCAGCAGTGCCGTACCGCCGCTCAGACCGGCAGCACCCAGCGCGAGGCCCGCGCGCAGAAAAGTTCGACGCTCCATGAATGCCCCCAGCTCGATGTTTGGTATGGGGTGTTGTGGCTGCTCTTTGAAAGCATAAGCATGGACCGTCGCTTTACGCCCACGCAACCCCGCCCTAGAATTGACGCGCTCGTGGTCAGGCTTATCGACACCGAGGAGGAAACGTGAAACGAGGTCTAACGGCCTGCGGGGCAGGAGCTCTGATCTTGCTGGCCAGTGCCTGTGAGGCGCCGCCAATTCGCAGCAGCATCGTGATCGCGGAAGGGACGGATGTCGGCGTTTTGCTGCCGGTTCTAGAGACCAGCGCGCTGGACGCAGAGATCAATTCACAGCTGTATCTCGGCCTCAATACAGCCCGCTGGGGCGAGGGCGGGCTGGAGTACGTCGTGGACGATCTGTGCCTTACCGAGCGCTGGGAATTCGATCAGGATTCGACGACTCTCAAGTATTTCTTGCGAACGGATGCGGTCTGGTCGGACGGGCAGCCGATCTCTGCGAATGACGTCGTCTTCACTTACGAGCTGCTGGGCAATCCTGAGATCGCATCGCCGTACGGCGATGCGTGGGAGTACCTCGATTCCGTCGTGGCGGTGACTGACCATGAGGTCGCCTTTCACTTCCAGCGGCGATACCCGGGAATGCTGTTTCACACGGGCGTCCGGATTATCCCCGCACACGTCTTCGAGGATGCGGCATCTGACCCGTCCGGACTGGCGACTCATCCCACGCTGGTTCAGCCGGGCAAGGATCTAGTAGTCAGCGGGCCCTATCGCATCGCCGAACGGCGCCCGGGTGACCGGCTCATACTCGAACCGAACCCAAACGCCTTCACGGCCAGACCGAAGACGGACACGATCGTCTTTAGGATTATTCAGGAAGAGACCACGCGCTTGGTCGAGCTGAAGAACGGATCTGTGGATGTGGCGGGTCCTCTGGCCATGGAGTATGTCGAGGAGCTCGAAGCTGACCCCGACTTCCGCATCGAGACGATATCGGATCGCTTCTACGACTACATCGCGTGGAACGGCTCGAGGTTCGAGCCGTTCTCCGATCCCGACGTTCGACTCGCTCTCTCATTGGCCATAGACCGGCAGGCAAGTATCGAGGGATTAGGCCTGGCCGGCTATGCACGCCCCGCTGTCGGTCCTTATCCGTCGATTTTCCAAACGCTGGTGGATCCTTCCATTCAGGCAGACCCACACCTCCCCGACAGCGCCATTGCGATTCTCGCCGGCAGAGGGTGGCGGGACAGCGACGGCGATGGCGTTCTGGATCGGGACGGCCAGCCGTTTCGGTTCACCCTGCTCACGCAGGCCGGCAATCAGCGACGAGAGTCGGCAGCCGAGATCGTCCAGGCGCAGTACGCCGATGTCGGCATCGACATGGAGATCCGGCTGGTCGACTTCAATACGCTGCTTGGTCTGATGTTCGAGGAGCGGGACTTCCAGGCCGTGCTGATGGGCTGGCAGGTCGGCCTCGAGCCCGATTATCTGGTCGGTTTCTTTTGGCCACCCGATCACCCCTACAACATCACGGGATTCTCTAGTGCGGCCTTGGATAGCCTCATCACACTCGCCCAGGACGCGGGGACAAGGGAGGAAGCCACGCCGATGTGGCGGGCGGCTGCTTCTGTCATTACAGCCGAGCACCCCTACGCCTTTCTGTGGTTCTTCGATGATGCCGTGGCTGTCAGTCAACGTGTGACTGGCACGCGGATCGACACCTATGG
>JBDHAI010000313.1:0-3387 GCA_039588155.1 Gemmatimonadota bacterium
GGCTGCACAGGGCCGCGTTGTGACCCGAGAGTTGAGTGCGGCGGATGCCGAGGCACTCCTGAGCTTCGAGCGGATTTATGTGGGCGTTCAGGGGAGCGTGACGGGCGGAACACTGGATGCCAGGGGTCGTCGCGTCGTAACATTGCGCCCTGCAGACGGCATGAGTTTCCGGTTCAGGCTGAACGTTCGAATCGAACCGGGCCGCGGCCTGTTGCCGCTTCGATTCGCTTCTAGCTTGGGGCGGTGACGCTCACTGCGACCCTATAGCTCGACTTCCACCTCCGTGTAGCTGCGTAGTCGCTGAACCTGTTCAGATCCTCCGAGCACAATCATCACATCTCCGGCCTGCAGGCGGGTCTCGGGTCCCGGGTTGAAGATCGGAGCGCCGAGTTGGCCGGCACGGCGCAAGCCAATGACGACCAGGCCGGTCTGCTGGGGGATCTTGGCCTCGGCTAGCGTTTGACCCACCAGGTGTGAATCTTCGGGCAGCGTTGCCTGCTCCAAACGGAACTCGATGCCCGCGTCGCTGATCACGCAATCGAGGAAGCTCACGACGTGTGGCCGCAGAAGCGAAAAGGCCATGCGGATACCGCCGGTCTGATTGGGCGAGATCACGTGCTCGGCGCCGGCGCGACGCAGCTTCTCGACCGACTCTTCGTTGTAGGCTCGCGCAACCGTCGTCAGGTTCGAGTTGATCTCGCGAGCGCCCATACAGACGAGAAGGTTATCAGCGTCTTCAGGCAGGCACGCGGCCAATCCGGAGGCTGTCTCTACCCTAGCACCCTTCAGGGTCAGCTCGCGAGTCGCGTCCCCTTCGACAATCAGAGTCTCGGGGTAACTATCGAGCACGACGGCGATGCGGGCCGGGTCCCGCTCGATGACGACGTAGGGGTGACCTGCCTGTTCCAGTTCGGTTACCACCACCCGACCCATTCTCCCTACGCCGCATACAATGAAGTGTTGCTTGAGGTTCGCTATGGAACGCATGATCCGACGCCTCCGCAGTACGCCTCCGAGATCGAGCTCTACGATCAGAGCAGTGGTCAGCGCCCACCAGATGCCGAGCCCGCTGATACCCAAGGCGATCAGTACCATACTGAAAGTGCGGCCGGCCGGGGTAAGTGGGCGCACCTCCATATATCCAACAGATGTAATCGTGGTGACGGACATGTAGAGAGCCTCGAACCAGTTCCAGCCCTCGATGATGATGTAGCCGACGGAGCCGATCGCGAATACGCAGAGGAAATAGACGGCCGTCAGAGCGAAGCGATGCCGGAACGGCTGCAGCGCTTCGCCCAGGGTCATCGGTGCACGCTCGATCTCGCTGCCGACAATGACCTTGCGGCTGCTCCTCGCGATCGCGCTCTTTCTCGTCATCAACTGATCCTATGCCGGGACCGGGATGGCCGAAGCGTGCCGGGGACGAGCTAACGCGGTGGGATGGCTGGCTGTCATTCTGACGCGGGTTCCGCCTGGCATCCTTTGGTTAGAGTGGCAAAAGTCAGCGCGTCCTGGGGCCCCCGAAAACCGAGGCCGATGCATACTAGTGGCACCGAGATGGCGCGGCAATCGGAGGTGGAACATACGCATATCCGCTGGCGTTCTATACAGTATTGGACGTATTCGGTCGGCCGTCGTGAACTCGCGCCTGGCGAGTCGTCGACCTATCTTTGGCATTCGCTTGCTGAACAATCGGCCAGAGCGCGCCGGGCCTGTCCTCCCGTGGAGACGGTGTTGGCTGGCTGTGGCGGCCTGTCGGCACTACTCGCCGGCCGGGACGGGTTTCGGGCTGTTTCAGGAGGTCTTGATGAGATTCCAGCGTGTTCGTCCGATGACTGTGGGCCTCGTAGGCGCACTCGTATTGGGGCTCGGCCCCTGGGTAGGCGAGGCCGAAGCGCAGTACTTCGGGCGGAACAAGGTCCAGTACGAGAACTTCGACTTCAAGACGCTCAAGACCGAGCACTTCGACATACTCTACTATCCGGAGGCGCGCGAGGCCGTAGAGCAGGCCGGCCGGATGGCGGAGCGCTGGTACGTGCGGCTCTCGCGGATGTTCAACCACGAATTGAGCGGCCGCCAAATCATCATCCTCTACGCTGACCACCCGGACTTCGAGCAGACGACGGTCTTGGCAGGCAATATCGATGAGGGGACCGGTGGCGTGACAGAGGCGTTCAAGCGCCGTGTCGTTCTGCCCATGGCCGGTTCGTTGGCCGAGACCGATCATGTGCTGGGCCATGAGCTGGTGCACGCCTTCCAGTTCGACATCACGACCCAGTCCCGCAGCGCGATTGGCGGTGGCTTTCCCACGGCTCTGGCGATGCCGCTGTGGTTTATCGAGGGAATGGCGGAGTATCTGTCGCTAGGGCCCGAGTACGCCCACACGGCCATGTGGATGCACGACGCCGTCCGACGCGATGATTTCCCGACCTTCAGAGATCTTGCCAGCCCCAAGTACTTCCCGTATCGCTATGGCCACGCGCTCTGGGCCTACGTCGGTGGCACCTGGGGCGATCCGGCCATCGGAGAGATCCTCAAGGCGGCTTCAGCCACCGGCAACGTGGCCCAGGCCATAGCCAATGTGCTGCAGATCGCACCGGACGAGCTGATGGCCGGCTGGGAGGAGTCGATCCGCGCCGCCTTCCAGGATTTGTTGGACAAGACTGGGCGACCCGAGGAATACGGCCGGGTGATGGTGTCTCCAGAGACGGGCAGCGGGTATCTGAACCTTGGCCCTTCGCTGAGCCCCGACGGCTCGCAGGTCGTCTTCCTATCCGAGAAAGACCGTTTCTCGATCGAGATGTTCCGAGCCGACGCGCAAACGGGGAAGGTCGAGAAGAAGATCCTCAAGACCGGAACAGACCCGCATTATGAAAGCCTTCAGTTCATTAACTCGGCCGGCGATTGGCACCCGAACGGCCGCGAATTCGTGTTCGCGGGAGTCAGTGGCGGTAGGCCGATAATCACAGTCATCGACGCGGAGCGCGGCAAGGCCTTATACGAGTTCAAGATCGAAGAGGTCGGGGAGATCTTCAATCCTGCCTGGTCGCACGACGGCCGCCACATCGTCTACTCTGCGAGCGTCGGCGGCCTGATCGACTTGTTCGTAGTAGACGTCGAGACAGGAGAGCGTCGCAGGCTTACGAACGACGCATTCGCTGAGCTACAGCCGGCGTGGTCGCCCGACGGCAAGAAGATTGCCTTCGTGACGGACCGCTTCACGACGGATCTGCGCACGCTGGCGTGGGGCGAGTACAAATTGGCTCTGTTCGACTTGGAGACTGGCAGGATCGAGCAGGCTCCCGGTTTTCAGAACGGTAAGCACATCAACCCTCAGTGGTCTTCCGATGGAGCCAGCCTCTACTTCCTTTCGGACCAGAACGGTGT
>JBDHAI010000314.1:0-3375 GCA_039588155.1 Gemmatimonadota bacterium
TGTCGGTTATCCCGGATGTCGAGTGCGCGATGATCTTCTCGGCCACCGCGAAGGCGGCCCGGTAGTCGTCCATCGTGGCGATCAGCCGGCCTTCCGCATCCGCCTCGCGGTTGTGCTGGTGGAGCAAGGCGTTGGCGACTACCAGCGTGCGGAGCTTCGGGAAGTCGCGTCGAGCGCGCACCTTGTCAGCAGGAAACCGCTTGGCGATCTCGTCCGCGAACGGGATCACCACGTCGTACGGCTCCAGCGATGCCACGAACGCCCGCCACTTGTACTCTATGGCCGTCCGTTCGTCCTCGGTCGGGCCTTTGCCCTGGAAGGCCGCCGCTTGAGCGGCCAGCACGTGCTGCGTCAGCTTCTTCGAGTCGTCGATCCACAGGTCGAACACCCGCGTCTCGTTCTCGGCGTGGATCGCCGCGCGTGTGGTGGTGGTGATGAACGACGCGGTGAAGTTCGTACTGAGTGCTTCGATCTGGTTGCGGCCGTTCTCCGTGCGGACGGTCAACGCGGTGACTTTGTGGTCCGACATAGCGACACGGAGCGAGTAGTCCGCGGCATCGCTGCCCTCGATTTCTTCCACGAAGAGCACGCCGCTGATATCGCCGTACCGCTCGCCGTAGTAGGACAGGCTTTGCGCCGACAGACGGGCGATCCGGAGAACGCGCTCCTGGGGGACCAACCGCACGGCACTGCCTACCAAATCCTGCTTGCCGCCCGAGCTTTCGCCCTTGACGATCAAGTGCAGGGGCTCGCCCAGGCACCCCGCCACACATGCCAACATGACCGCCCTGCGGTTCTGCTGCTCGCCACGGTGGCCGAGTAGGCCAACGTCGGTATCGAAGTCGTCCCATACCGAAGGCTCGGCGGCCAGTTCCTCGGCGGCCTGCTTCGCTTGTTCCGAATACTCGACAGGCTCGCCTGCTTCCGGCTCGGGGGTTTCGAGTTCCTTCAGCCGCTTCTCCAGCATGTTGCGGGCGCCTGTGGTGAAGCCCTTGGCTGCCTTAACGGCTTCCTCGAAAGCTAGGCCCCGCCTTGTCTCGGACAGCAAGCCTCTCGCCAGCGCGTCGATAGCTTGATCTTTGGCCTCGAAGCCGGCGGCTTTGTCGATCTCGGACGCGGCGGTAATGGCAGCGGCAAACGTGTCGTTCATCGCCCACCCCCGTCCCGCCGGAGGATGGCGAACATCTCATTACGCAACTCGATCTCCGCGCCTTTGAACACGCGGGGCGCGATTGCACCGTTGCCGGATTGGAAGTCTACGATGTCGCGGTCGAGTTGACCGTCAGGATCGCGGGTGAAGACGAATACCGCTCGGGAAGAATCGTCGGGGTCGAGTTCGATCGTGCAGAGGTGAGCCTTTAACCGAAGCCACGCCGCCAGCGGAAGCGAGTAGCAGATGTAGCTGTTAGACATAAGAACGTCCTCACCATCTCTGGCATTAACGCACCTCTCCTTTCGCTCAGAGCGACCACGTTCCTCTTGCGGCGTCGGCCCCTCGGCCGTGGTTGAACGCCGCGGCCACGACTACGTGACCGGTTTCCAATACCGCCCGACGATACGCCGGGCTGCCATATGTTAAAGATAACGTGCGGTGGGCGGAAACGTAAAAAATACAAGGGCCTGAAACCGGGCCGCCCGCACGACGGTTTTTGCCAATTCCCCCAGTGGCCCGGTCCCGCTAACCACCGATAGACCAACATATTCCGAGAACAGACGCCGCAAAATTCCGTCTGAAGTGCGAGATATTGCATATTTTTGGATCAGCGCCATCGCGTAAGACTCATAGCTGCAGCAATTTACGGCGGTGCGGCCCCCGCACTTCCGCACGAATTATCGCGCTGCATCGCCCGGCGGTTAACCACGCCCATCTCCCCGGTCCGCCAGGGGCATCACCAGGGCGCTATTCCCCGAATCCGCCGACGGTGTGGCGGAAATACTGAAATTCGCCGCGCAAACTAGCCGATATGCGGGGCGGGTACGGATCAGCAGGCGGGGGTCGGCGGGGTGACATGGCGGTGGCGGCTGTGGGTGTGGTGTGTGGTGTTTTCACCCAGACGGGCGGGGTACGCGTGCTTCCGGTTGTGCGCCCGCCGGTGTACCCAGTAGAGGCCAGACACGGGCTCACTATAATTGCTGGTCTTCCCCCTCTAATACCGGCGGTAGTCGGCCCGGTGGGCGTCGGCTCAATTTCGCATCGTTCCGGTGAAGCGCGTCGTCCTGCGGTTTCGGCGGGACGTTCATCAGCACGCACATGTGGTCGTCCGGGTCGTCGGGCAGCTGCTCGCCGCAGAGGTCGCACGGTTGCGGTGTCGGCAGTGCCCTCTCGCTCCGGCCGTCGCCGCTGTCGATGATGGTATACTCCGCCTCTCGAACGGGCTCAGGGTCCTTGAGCATTGCTTCACGCATGTAATCCGCCCCGTCAGCGCTCGTCGTGATCGTTATCTGGATGGGCTGACCGGCGACGTGGGCGTCCACCTCGTTGCGTGAGCGCTTCGGGATGAAGCGGTCCATGACGCTGTCGGCCGCGCCCAGCCGGTCGCGATCGCGCGCTTTCTCGTCACTCATCACGCCCTCGTACACGTCCACCGCGCTCGGGAGCAGCGTCGCCAGTTGCACCTTCACCTTCTGCAATACCGAACCGACCTCGCCGTTCAGTAGCTCCGCCTTCAACTCCCGGTACTCGGGCATCCGCCGGACCCGCTTCACCTGCTGCTTGCTGTAGCCCAGCGTGTCCGCGATCTCTTGCAACGTCGTGCCCAGCAAGTCGAGCCGCAGAACGTTGTCGTACTCGGGCGATTTCCATTTCTGCGGCACGTCCGGCCGCCGATCGGGGAAGGTGTCAGTGTCCGTGTCGCTACTGGCCTGTCTCTCGCTCATCTGCCAGCACTCCGGTTAGAAAGCCGATCATAAAGGCTTAACAGTCCACAAAACCTCTCGCCTATAAACCTACCCGCCGGCTGTCTGAACACAAAACTTTCCGCCGCATCCGGCCGCCCGCTCGGGCATCCCCACCCCACCACCCCAACTGAGCTACGCTGCGCGAACGGGGTTCGCTTGCTATCGCCTCGCTAGCGCTCGGCGCGCAGAACGCTAATCAGGGGAGAAGCGGCCCCGGAAACGCCCGAGAGCCCGCAACCTCCCAGGCCCGGCAGCGGCCTGGAATCTAGTCACCCCAGAACGGGTCGTGCGGGCGGGTGTCACCGTTATAGAGGCGGTAGCGGTCTGGGGGAGATTGATTGGGCAGTATCAGCGACGGGTAACGCGGGGTAGCATGCGGGGGGTGGGGCGTATCTCTGAAATACCCGCACGCGTACTCGCGTAGCTGAGCATCTATCAAAGGCAAACGAGAGGGGAAATGCGATAACGGTGCCCCTC
>JBDHAI010000315.1:0-3372 GCA_039588155.1 Gemmatimonadota bacterium
CGATGACTCGTTCATCGGCCTGCGAGGGACGGTGGACGAGGTGAATGCCGTCTCGATCTCGCTCGGCCTTCCGGCGTCGGTCAAGGTAGAGACCGAGGACGGCGAGTACGTTGTGGGGCATTCAGCCAACGTCATAGCTTTCACCAAAGACAACCTCGCTCACATTCTCTACCCCTTCGGAACGCGTCAGGCCGATTGGGCGCATGACCTTCCAAGGCTAGCAGAGGAGGACTGGGGCATATGATGAGCGCGAGTGCTTTCTCCACTACCCTATCCGTTGCCGCCATCGCCGCGAGCCTCACGGGCGGCCTCCAGGGCTGCTCGTCCGAGCGCGCAAGGCCCGAAACCACCGACCTCACCGTCTCGCACGTCTTCATTACCGAGCCTGCTATGGGCGAGCGGGCGGCGATGTACCTGTCGATCGTCAACGGCGGCGCTCAGGACGACGAGCTTACGAGCGTATCGACCCCAGCGGCGGGCTCCGCAGAACTGCACCGTACAGTCGAGCGGGCGGGAACCGTCAGTATGGAGCCCGTGTCGTCGCTTGCCGTGCCGGCCGGCGGCGAGCTGCTACTCAGCCCAGGCGAGTACCACATCATGTTGCTCGAATTGAGGGAGGAGTTCGCGGTCGGCGACGCGGTCGAGGCGACGCTGCACTTCAGCCATGCGGGAGAGGTGGTCGTGCAGGCCAAGGTCTTGAAGTACGCCGATATCGAAAAAGCGATCGATCCTCACGAGCACAGCCCAGGGAGAAAATAGCCCGGCGATGCAGTGGTGGTGTGCCTCATCCCAAGGCGTCGCCTGGTCGTGGTCCTGGCAACCGTACGCGGGTGTCTGGCTATTCATCATCCTCATCGCACTGGCCTACTGGCTTACCCTCCGCCGGGCCGGCCCTGCGGTTGAGCCGACGGAGAAAGACGTCAGAGGGCAGAAGATCGCCCTCTTCGCCGCTGGCCTGGTCAGCCTCTGGCTGGCGCTGGACTGGCCGCTCGGCCCGTTAGGCTCCGGCTACCTGGCCAGCGTACATATGGTGCGGTATCTGCTCATCGCGCTGATCGCGCCGCCGCTCCTGCTCCTGGGCCTGCCCCAACAGACGTTTTCCCAAATCGGGCACCACCCTCGCATACTCGCTTTCCTGAGAAACACCACGCAGCCGCTGATCGCGTTCTTCATCTTCAACGTCGCCATCAGCGTTACGCACTGGCCGTCGATCGTCGATCGCTTGATGGTCACGCAGGTGGGCTCGTTCTTGCTCGACATCGCCTGGCTGACCGCCGGCCTCATCTTTTGGTGGCCTGTGGTCAGCCCGGTCCCCGAGTGGCCGGGATTCACTCACGTCTGGAAGCTCGCATACCTCGGGCTCAACGGCATCATCGTTCGCCCGGTCTTCTTCATTCTTTTGTTCAGCAAGTTCCCGGCTTATGCGACGTACGAACTGGCGCCGCCCATCGGTTCCACCTCGGCGATGAGCGACCAGCAATTAGCCGCCGGAGTCATGAAGTTGGGGACGGCGTGGACGATGATCGTCGCCATCGGCTTCGTGTTCTTCAGTTGGGTCCGAGCCAGCGGGAACAAAGGGGGAGGTTGACCCACGCAGCTCTCGACCCTAGACTGACCTCGACAGTTAGGAGCAAGACGGCGGGCGGAACAATTCGGAAGCCGGTGAGAATCCGGCACGGCCCCGCCACTGTGTGAGGCCCGGCTCAGACCGGAAGAAGCCAACTCGACGACGCCACTGGGGCTCGACGGAGATCCTGGGAAGGCGAGTCTGGCTGCCTCGAGTCAGGAGACCTGTTCCGCCGCGCGCGCCATAGCACTCTTCCAGGGTAAGACGTGCGGGCTTTCTTATTGCAGACGAACCATCCGCAGCAGCACCTCGGCGGCGCCCTCGCTTTACTGCTAGTGCGTACGACCGTCGCTGTCCTTCTACTCGCCTACCCCGCTCAAGACGCACACGCACAGTACCCCGGCGAGCTGACCGGTAAAGTGAAGGATGCGCTCACCGGCGAGCCCGTCGATCACGTACTGGTCGAGCCGGTCGGCATGGGCGTCAGCGCGCTGACGGATGGCAGAGGCGAGTTCGAGCTTCGAGGGCTGGAGGCGGGTCGCCATGTCCTAAGGTTCAGCCGCCTCGGCTACGCACCGCAAGAGCAAGACATACACATACGTCATGGCCACGCAACACGCTTGTTGGTGAGTCTGGGCGCGAGCCCCATCCCGCTGGACGAGGTGCGTGCCGAGGCGGGTCGTAGCGAAGCCGGCGTGACAACGATCGCGCGTGAGGAGATCGAGCGCAGCGGCGAACTAACCGCCGCCGGGTTGCTGACGAGCCAAGCGGGGCTCGTGGTTCAACGACGAGGTCTTACGGGCCCGCAGACGCTGAGCATCCGCGGCAGCGCGGCCGACGAGGTGCTGGTACTTCTGGATGGCGCGCCGTTGAACGACCCGCTCACCGGCGCGGCCGACCTTTCCTCCGTTCCCACGTCGCAGGTCGAGAATATCACCGTGCTCCGAGGTAGCCAGTCGGCACGTTTCGGTCCGGGTGCCGCAGGTGGCGCGGTGCTCATCCGTTCGCGAGCGACGGCGGCTCCCTTGGGACTCCGGCTGGAGACCGGTTCGCTCGGCTTCTGGTCCGGTAGCGCCGAGACGGCTGGGCGGGCTCTCGGTCTCTCCCTGTCGGCCGGCGGGCAAGCGCGCGCTGTCGATGGCGAATTCGAGTACGAACGACCGGACGCCTTGGGTGGAGGGAGCGCGGTCCGGGGCAACTCCGACCTCGCAGAGGCGAGCTTCTTCGGCGCCGCTGCGGGCGAGCTGGGCGGCGGCCAATTGCGGCTGCGGGGCGGCTACTCGCGGCTGGATCGCGGCCTGCCCGGCCCAAGCTTTTCACCCACGCCACTCGCCCGAGAAGAACTGACTCGCTGGCGCGGGGCTGCGGCGTGGGAGAATGGGGTCGGGCCAGCGCAGATCTCGGCCCAGGCCAACGTCGTAGCGCAGAGCGTACGCTTCTCCGACCCCCAACCCGCGTTCGGGTTTCCGTACGATAGTCGGACGCAGGTGTCGTCGTTTGGGGGTCGACTCACGGTGGTGACACCGCTCGAGGGAGTCCTGAGGTCGCTGTCCGGCGGAACCGAGTTGCGCCAGCAGCGCTACGCAAGCCCGGCATTGGATGAAGCGGCTCCGCACGGCCGTCTTGATTTCGGCGCCTTCGCCGCTGCGGAGCTCGCGGGCGGTAATACCCAGTTCAACCCGCGCCTGATCGCGGCGTTCAGGCTAGATCGCGATGATCTCAGCGACATCTGGTACGGGACGCACGAAGTCACCGTGACCATCGGGACAGAGCTGACGGACCTTCACCTGCGGCACGCCAGTAGC
>JBDHAI010000316.1:0-3370 GCA_039588155.1 Gemmatimonadota bacterium
GACCCGGCCACCTGGGCCATCCAGGGCCGCGACACCGTCATCACAGAGGGCTTGATCGATTATCGCGGCGAGGTTGTCTGGGCCGCCACTCGCCACCTGGAGGACGTCGGGTGGGGGGTCGTCGTGAAGTTCGATGAAGATGAAGAGCGAGCCGAGATCGCGGAGTCGCGGCGTGACCTGGCGCAAACCGGTATCGCCCTCTCGGCTTTTGCGATACTGGCCGGGATCGCGCTGGGCCTGCGGTTCGCGAAGCCGATACACGATCTGGCCGCCGTGGCGAATCGCATCCGGCTGGGCGAGTTAGATGCTCGGGCCAAGGTGGTGAGGGAAGACGAGCTCGGCCTACTGGCACGCACGTTCAATCAGATGGCGGAGGAGCTCGAGCGCCAGGTGACGCTCTTGCACGAGTTCCAGAGGTACTTCGAGGTCTCGCTGGACATGCTCTGTATCGCCGGGACGGATGGGTACTTCAAGCGTGTGAACCCGGCCTTCGAGCGGATTCTTGGCTGGCCGAGCGAAGAGCTACTGACTCGGCCATTCATCGATTTCGTGCACCCAGACGACGTCGCGTCGACCGTGCACGAGATTGAGAAGCTGGCTCAAGGCATTCCTACGGTCTCGTTCGAGAACCGCTACCGCTGCGCCGATGGCACCTATAAGCATCTGATGTGGACCTCCTATCCCGAGCCGGATACGGGTCTGCTCTACGCGATCGCCCGCGACCTGACGGAGCTGAAGCAGGCGCAAGATCAGGTGCGCGCCGCCGGCGAGTCCGCACCCAGCGATCCCGGTTAGACGTGGCCTATATTCAGCTCTTCGGTGGGCTCATTTACCTTCTCATGGGGGCCGACCTCCTCGTGCGTGGCGCCGTCGCACTCGCGCGTCGTGCTCGCGTGCCGCCGCTGCTCGTTGCGCTCAGCCTGGTCGCCTTCGGGACGTCGTTGCCCGAGCTTGTCGTCACCATCCAGGCCGTTGCCGGGGGTTACCCGGGTATCGCGATGGGTAACGTGGTCGGCAGCAACATCGCCAACGTCTTGCTCGTGATCGGCACTCCCGCTCTCGTCTACCCCCTCGCCTGTGCCGAGCGCTCCGCACGGCGCGATGCCACGGTGATGATCGGCGTCAGCCTCTTCTTCTTCATACTGTGCCTCATCGGCGACCTGACCCGGTTCTCGGGTCTCGTTCTCTTGGCAGTCCTCGCGCTGTTGCTGGGGCTCACTTCACGAGGCATCGTGCGCGCTCAGCGCGAAACAGATCGCAGCAAACCGCTGGAATGGGTGTTGGGCCTACCCAGCCGAGTATGGTTGATCGTGTTCTTCATCGTCGCCGGCGCGGTCTGGGTGCCTTTTGGGGCAAGAATGTTCATCGAAGGGGCCGGGCAGGTCGCCGCACAGCTCAGCATTTCCAATGCCGTAATCGGTCTGACGATCGTGGCCTTGGGTACCTCGCTGCCGGAGCTTGCGACGTGCTTCATCGCGGCGCTACGTCGAGAGGCGGGTCTGGCGTTGGGTACGGCGATCGGCAGCAACATCTTCAACATTCTGGCGATCATGGGAGTGGCCGCCGCTGTCAGCCCAGCACCGATCCCGGTGTTGCCCCGCTTCTTGGCCTTGGATATTCCTGTAATGCTGGGGACTTCTTTGCTGCTGGCACTATTTGTCTGGAGCCGTCGTCGCATCGCTCGCGGAGCGGGCGTATTCTTCGTGCTCGGGTATGCAGCTTATTTTATTGCGCTATTCACACTTACGTGAACGATCGCGTGAACTCACTGTGTTCGAGGCAAGCAAAATGATGAGATTTCGAACGGCTATTCTGGTCTTGTTCCTCGTGCTCCTCATGCCGTTCTTGTACGGCCACGATCTTTTCATCAAGCTCGACACTTACTTCGTAGACCCGCACACCGAGGTACGGATCCCGATTCTCAACGGGACTTTCGAGGCGAGCGAGAATTCTGTGGCCCCGGACCGGGTCGCAGAATTGGTGCTCGCCCGGGGAGTCGATCTCCAACGCTTGAGCATGGAGAGCTGGGACGCGTCGGGTGATACGACGTTCATGACGCTCCAGACGGGTGAGTCGGGAACCTACGTACTGGGGGTCTCGACGAACCCCAGGTTGATCGAGCTCGATGCCGCAAGCTTCAACGAGTACCTGGATCACGACGGGATTCCCGACGTGCTCGAGGCTCGAGGGAGGGAAGGGGAGTTGGAGCGAGACGTGGTGGAGCGGTACTCCAAGCACGTCAAGGCCGTCTTTCAGGTCGGCGAGTCGAGAGGCGGAGGTTGGGGTCGAGGGCTGGGGTTCGCAGCCGAAATCGTGCCGCTCTCCAACCCTTACGAGCTTCGCGTGGGCGATGACCTGCTGGTAAGCTGCCTTGTCTTCGGCGAGCCGATCGCGAACCAGCTCGTCATCGCGGGAGGAGTGAACCCGGGTGGCACGATCGCCGAGCGAGCGAGTAGAACCGATGACGCGGGAATCGCGCGCTTCACGATCGACAGCCCAGGACAGTGGTACGTGAAGTTCATCCACATGGAGAAGACGGCAGAGGAAGGGGTGGACTACGAATCCACCTGGGCAACGCTTTCCTTTCAGCTGTAGATGCAGAGTCTACAACGGAGAAGGGGGGAGCGACGTGTTGACGCGCCCCCCCAACTCCTTTGGACTGTTGAATGGTCGGTCCGCTACAGCTTCACGCTCACTGGGTACCCGCCATTAGCGTGTCGACGTCGACCATCATCTCGGCGATGCGCGCGTCGATCGCTGCGTCCACGCTCTCCTGCACACGACCACCCAGGCACTCGGCGAAGAACTTCTCCATCGACCGATAGAGTGCCAGACGGTTATCGGAATTCGCAAATCCGTGGCCTTCGTTCTCGGCCAAGATGTAGTCGACCTTGATACCACGATCGCGCAGCGCGATGGCCAACTGGTCCGCCTCGAGCTTGGTGACACGCGGATCGTTCTGGCCCTGCACGATCAGTAGCGGATCCTCGATCTGATCGACAAAGAAGAGCGGCGAGCGCTTTCTCATGTCCTCACGATCCTCGGGAACGGCCGGGTCACCAACGTGCCGGTAAAAGCTGCTTTCGAGGAACGGCCGCCAGTAGGCGGGGAAGGACTCGATCAGCGTGATCAATGAGGACGGCCCTACGTAGTCGACGCCGCAGGCGAAGTACTCGGGTGTGAAGGTGACGCCCACGAGCGTCGCATAGCCGCCATAAGATCCGCCGTAAATCGCGACTTTGTCGGGGTCGGCGATGCCCTCGTCGATCGCCCACTTGACGCCATCGATGAGATCGTCGTGCATCGCGCCGGCCCACTCCTTGACCGCCGCGTTGTAGAAGGCCTTGCCGTAGCCGGTCGAGCCCCGGTA
>JBDHAI010000317.1:0-3359 GCA_039588155.1 Gemmatimonadota bacterium
CCCAAGAAGCCGGAATTGCCCTACGGGGTCGGCAAGCTGGTGAGCGAGTACTACCTGCGCTGTTACCGGCTGCTGCACGGCCTCGACTATGTGGCGCTCCGCTACTCGAACGTGTACGGGCCGCGCCAGGACCCCCACGGCGAAGCCGGGGTCGTGGCTATATTCTGCAACCGTCTGATCAACGGCGAGCCGCTCACCGTCTTCGGTAGCGGTGAGCAGACTCGTGACTATGTGTACGTTGGCGACGTCGTACAGGCCAACATGATCGTGTCAGAGGCCGAGCTCGACGAAGGCACAGGGCTGGACGATCGCGCCTTCAACGTCGGCACAGGTCAGGAGACGAGCGTCAACGAGCTTGCCGCCGCGCTGATGGGCGCCGCCGGACGGGAGGTCCCGGTCGAGCGGGCGCCGGCGCGACCCGGCGAGCTGGAATGGAATAGCCTGGCGGGCGACAGGCTGAGGGCACTTGGCTGGGAGGCGGCGGTGGACCTATCCGGTGGCTTGCGGCGCACCTATCGGTGGATCGCCGGGATAGAAGAATGAGCGTCTTCGCGACGGTCTTGGCGGCCCAGGCTCCCCTACCGGGGAATGCTTGGGACATGGTCGCTACAGCGACGATCACGACCCGGGTGATCCTGGTCGTGCTCCTCGCGTTCTCGCTGGCGTCGTGGATCCTGATCATCTGGAAGTGGATCCAGTTTCGCCGAGTCCGCGTACTCGAAGAGGAGTTCCTGAGCCAGGTGGCCAAGGCTCAGCACCTCGACGAAGCCTACAAAGCGGTCATTACACTTCCCGATTCCCCCTATCTGCGCGTCTTCCGGCATGGGATGAACTTCTTTACCGGCCTCCGTCCGCGCAGCGAAAGCTCCGGCCTCTCGGCCGCTCAGGTCGAGACACTCAGGTTGGTGATGGAGAAGGAGCAGGTAGGCGAGCGGGATGCGATGGCGCATGGGCTCCCCTGGCTGGCGATCATCGCTACCGTGAGCCCGCTGCTCGGGTTGATGGGCACGGTCGTCGGCGTGATGGACGCGTTCGTCGGGATCTCGGCCATGGGAACCGCGAACATCACGGCCGTCGCTCCCGGGATCGCCGAGGCGTTGATAACAACGGTTACCGGGCTCGGCGTGGCGATCCCTGCGGTGATCGGCTACAACCATTTCGCCAGTCGGCTTGGCCTTTTCGCCGGCGAACTGCAGGGCTTCGCCCATGAGTTCATCGGCGCGCTGGCGCGGGAGGGCAAGATCTGATGGCACGTTACGGCGGCCTATATGAGGATCGGTCACTGCCGCTCACGGCGGACATCAACCTGATCAACCTCGTCGATGTCGCCTTCACGCTGCTGGTGATATTCATGATCACCGCGCCGATACTGTAGGGCGGCGTCGAGGTACAGCTGCCACAGGCTGAAGTCGCGCCGCTGCCGGCGAGCGAGGCGATCGTCGTTACGATCGACCACGAGGGTGTCATCTACATCGGCGATGCCACGGTCTCCCTCGACGAGTTCAGAGCGGGGATCCGGGATGTGTGGAACCAGAGAGGCAGTCCGCCGGTCTATGTGCGGGGCGATGAACGGGCCAGTTTCGGGGTCGTGCTCAAAGTGATCGCGGCGCTCAAGGCCGCGGACATCACCGCGGTGGGACTGGTGGCGGAACTCGAGGCGCAAAGGAGGCGCTGACTCGATGGCCCGGCTGATCTTGCGCCGTGAGACGCGCGGCGCCGGCGAGGGGCTGCCGCCCGGCGCGGTGGTTGGCTCGATGAGCCTCCATGCCGTCGCTCTGGTCTTCATGGTCTGGGGCGCCCATCGCATCGACTTGCCGGACCCGCCTCAGGTTTACCAGGTAGAGCTCGTGTCCGTGCCGCGCCCCGCGCCGGTCCGTACCGTCCCGGTACCCGAGCCGCAGCGCTCCGCTCCCAGGGAGGAGCCCGAGGTGCGACCGCTGGACAGACAGCCCGAG
Source organism: Gemmatimonadota bacterium (assembly GCA_039588155.1). GTDB lineage: Bacteria > Gemmatimonadota > Gemmatimonadetes > Palauibacterales > KS3-K002 > JBDHGH01. Next base: position 1,956 of record JBDHAI010000317.1, read on the forward strand.
CCACAAGCCGAGCCACAACAGGTACCGGCACCCGTCGAGGCCGAGCCGGAGCAAGGTGCCGAGGAAGAGGAGCCGGAGCCCGTGATAGAGGAGCGTCCGGCGGCTACGGCGGAGCAATCCCCGGAGGGCGCCGATGTGCCGGTACGCCTCGAAGGCGCCCCATTTCCGTATCCCGAGTATGCAGCGAATATTATCTTGCAGATAAAGCGACACTGGAGGCCGCCAACGGGCAACCCGCAGCTGCGGGCGGAGCTCGCATTCACGATCGTGAGAGACGGGTCGATCACCGACCTGGCCTGGGTGCGGAGGTCGGGTAACCCGGCGTTCGATCTCGAGGCGCGCGGCGCCATCGAGGCTGCCGCCCGCCGAGGCGTTTTCGGCGCGTTGCCCGAGGGCTACCCGGCCGACGAGCTGCGGGTCTCGTTCTTCTTCGACCCGACAAGTTACTAAATTGATGAGCTGCGAACGCTTGAGACATATTCTCGTCAAAACAGTGGCGGTCCTTTCGGCCGCGCTCCCCCTGATGCCGACGATCGCGACGGCGCAGGTTCCGGTCCGTGACAGCATCCCCACCGACGTAAGGCTTGGCATCGTCTATCAGCCGTCCTACCGGCCCGGCGTCGTCATGCCGCTGATCCCGGCGGCCGAGGGCCTCCGCGAGCTCGCCGACACGGCGCGCCGCATGATCCTCCGCGACCTCGACTACAGCGACCGCCTCCACGTGATGCCGGTCGCCGAAGACGTCCCGGTCGAAGGACCGGTCAACTACGGGCTCTGGGATGAGCTGGGCGCCGTCTGGCTCGTCGTCGGTGCCGTCGAAGGCACGCCTGATGAGCCGGTGTTGAGACTGTCGCTGCACGATGTCGTCTATAGGCTTGTCCAGGAGGTGCGCGCCTTCGAGCTTCCGCCGCTCCGGCACCCGCAGTTCCGCTACGCGCTTCACGCCGCCGCCGATGAGGTGCTCCGCTGGGCGACCAGCAGCACGGGACTCGCCGCGACCCGCATCGCTTTTGTGGCTGAGGGACCGGGCGGATCGGAGATCTACATCGTCGATAGCGACGGCTTCGGGGCGCACAGTGTGACACGCGACAGCTCGATCGCGCTCTCTCCCGCTTGGTCGCCGTCCGGTGATCGCATCGCATACATGTCTTACGAGCGCGGTGATCCGGCGATCTACGAAATCGATCTGGTTGCCGGACGGTCGACGGTGAGGGTCGACCTGCCCGGTATGGACCTGACCCCGACTTACCTGCCCGACGGCATACACCTCGGGTTCGCCGCCACCATCGACGGGCGGACGGAGGTCTATACCTACGACCTGGTCAGGAGCTGCTGCCCGGAACGCGCGACCTTCGCCCGCTACGCGAACTCGCTGTCCCCCACCTTCGCGCCCGACGGTCGCCG
>JBDHAI010000318.1:0-3874 GCA_039588155.1 Gemmatimonadota bacterium
CGGCTTCGGCGTGTTCCTCTGCACCCTCCGCGTGCTGCGCCAGTGTCTCCAGCGTCTGCGCGTACAGTTCGGCCAGCCGGGGGCGCTCCGTTTCGACCCAGCGCTCCAGCTCCAACGCACCGCCCGCATTGAAGCCGTCCAGGAACGGACCGCGGTAGAGTTCCACGGCCTCACTCAGGGCGCCTCGCTTGATCGCGGCTTCGAAGGCCCCGACGTCCGTCCATATCACTTCGGGGTTGAGCCGCAGCACATCGCCGGAGCTGATGACGGCGTCTTCGCCGAGGGCCTGGCGAATAACATAGACGGAGTCGGAGAGGAGATGGCGAGCCTGGTCGTCGTTTGCGTCAGGCCAAAGGAGGCCGATCAACTTTTCCCGCGCCCAACCCCGGTCAGCGACCGCGCCTAGCAGGCCCAGCAGGGCCAAGCGACGCCGCTGGGCCACACGCCCGGAGACGGGTCCCGACGGACCCTCCAGCGCGATAACTCCAAGCAGGCGAAGAGAATACATGGTGGTGCGTTCGGCTGGACGATTATCAGACGACCCGGAAAGAGAATTGGACGACGTGCGTCTCTCATCTTACGGCCGTGATGCTCCAACGAAACCCAAACTCCGGAGAAAAAACATGGACTACCGTACGCTCACCACCGTGCTCGTCGGCGCCGCCCTCCTCGTGGGTTGCGACGAGCAGACCGCACCCACGGAGACATCTGAAGCTCTGCGGGGCCCCTCAGCTAACTTCACCAATGGCCCCGAGAGTCCGGGCATTGTTTTCAGGTTCGGGCGGCACATCAGCATTGTTGATTGGAACGAGGACTTCTTCGTTATCCAGAACATGGGGGTTCTCGACCCCGCGGAGAGTCCCTTCTGCACCGGGAATTTCGACGACTTCGATAGGTTCGATTTCCAGCTATCGATGGCCGTATTGATCCAATCAGAGGGTACGCAGCATGTGTACGACTTTGACGGCGTTGGAGCAGATCTCGCTGCCTGTGTTGAGGATCCAGATTGTGAGAATTTTTGCGAACTGGTTCAAGGCCCTCGAGTAGCTGAGGGATTTGGGAATATACAAATTAACGACAATGGAATTTCCGGTACTTTGAAAGCACAAGGAACTCTGCACGATCTCGTGAATGGAGGCTGCGCTCGCTTCACATGGGTCGATAAATTCGTAGCCCCGCCTGGCGGCACGCCGCATGGTTTTGTTGACATTAGCCTCCACCATATCGCCAGCACGAGCTGCCTGGACTAGAGGCTCAGGACCGGAGCTGAAGGGAGAGGCGGCGTGAAAGCCGTCTCTCTCAGCCGGGAGATGAGACATACACTCCCTTCCAGTAATGCAGAGAGCACACGAGCAGAGGGCGGTTTCCCGGCCGCCCTCTTTCTTGCTGCCCATAAGCGGGCGCAGCTTGGCTATCGATTCCAGTAGGCCACCCACAAACCCCGAGTAAGCCAGCTGTGGCCGCGGACCGAGCCCGGGCCTATCATGGAATGTGATGGCCAGGGCAGTCTCGAAGCACCGCAGGATCCGTACGAACCCAACCATCGGCATAGCGGCCGGGCTCGTGTTGCTACTCGGTTGCACCAACGTTGTCGTGCCGCCGCCCGAGCTGCAGCAGCCTCAACCGGTCTTCGTACTCGACCACGGCCGGCACGCCAGCCTGGTGCTGCCCACCGCAGAAGGCGGGCTTGTCCGCTACGCGTACGGGGACTGGAAGTACTACGCGGAGGCGAGCACCGGTGTCGCCGAGGCTTCCGCCGCGATCCTCCTGCCGACCGCCTCCGGGCTCGGGCGTCGCCAGCTGCCGGAGCCGGCTACGGACGCCGGCGTCCGCCAGGCGTTCGGCATCACGGTCGAGCACTACCACGCGGTGATCGTCGAGCGGACGGCGATGGCCGAACTGCGCCTGGAGTTGGACTCTGTCTTCGAGTCAAATCGCGAGACGCTGATCTACAATCGTGGGTACGACCTGGAGTTCGTCCGCTACCCGCGCCGCTACACCATCTTCCGCAACTCGAACTGGATGGTGGCCGACTGGCTGAGGCGGCTGGGCTGTCGCGTGAGTGGGTTGCTGCTCCTGTCGAAGTGGAGGGTCGAGAACAACTGATAGTCCAGCGCCTCATGCAGCGATGACGACTCGTTGATGAGCAGGCTTCAGCCTCCCGGTGACGCGGTGAAGCTCGCCGCTCGACAGCGCCTTGGCGGATAGGTGTCCATGTGGACCGGCGTAAGTTCCTGATTCGCACAGCCATGCTTCCGCTCGCACTGAGCGCGCCGCGCCCGGGCTTTGGTCGAACCCAGTCGGCGCCCCAGCCCGTCACCCTGTTCCTCTGCGGCGACGTGATGACCGGCCGCGGGATCGACCAGGTACTCCCCCACCCCGGCGACCCGCGCCTCTTCGAGCCTTATCTGCGGACGGCCACCGCCTACGTACAGCTGGCCGAGGAAAAGAACGGCCGAATCCCGAAACCCGTCGGCTTCTCCTATATCTGGGGCGACGCCCTCGAGGAGCTCGACCGAGTGACGCCCGCTGCACGCCTCATCAACCTCGAGACGAGCGTGACCACGAGCGACGATCGCTGGAAGCGGAAGAACATCCACTACCGCATGCACCCGGCGAACGTCGCCTGCCTCACGGCGGCCGGGATCGACTGCTGCGTTCTCGCAAACAACCACGTGATCGACTGGGGGACCGCCGGACTCGAAGAGACGCTGGACACGCTGGCACGTACGGGGATCGCGACCGCCGGTGCCGGCACGGACCTCGGGGCGGCGGCGGCTCCGGCGGTACTGGAGGTCGGGGCCAAGGCGAGGGCGCTGATCTTCGCGTTCGGCGCGGGCAGCAGTGGGATCCCCAAAGCGTGGGCGGCCAGCGACAGCCGACCCGGCATCAACTTCCTGCCCGACCTGGCGGAAAAGACCGTCCAGCGCGTCGCTGAGAGTGTGCATGGCATTAAGCGCGAAGGCGACCTGGCGGTAGCCTCTATCCACTGGGGCGGCAACTGGGGCTACGAGATCCCGCGCGCGATGCGCGAGTTCGCCCACGCGCTCATCGACGAGGCCGGCGTCGATGTCATCCACGGGCACTCCTCGCATCATGCCAAGGGGATCGAAGTCTATCAGGACCGGCCGATCCTTTACGGGTGTGGTGATCTCATCAACGACTACGAAGGGATCGGCGGGTACGAGCAGTACCGGAGCGATCTGGTGCTGCTCTACTTCCCGAGCCTCGACCCGTCCGACGGCAGGCTCGTGCGCTTCGACATGTCGCCTCTACAGGTCCAGCGCTTCCGGCTGAACCGGGCGTCGCAGGAGGATGCCGACTGGTTGCGCGAGAATCTGACGCGGATAAGCGAGCGGTTCGGGACGTGGGTGGAGTCGGGCCCGGACGGCAACCTCAACCTCCACTGGTCTTAGGTCTCTTCATAGGTCTCTCGCCCGCGCAAGTCGGGCCTGAGTACCCGCCGCGCGGCTACGAAACCGCTCGCAGGGCCAATCCGTAAGGTAGAGCGTTGGCGAGCAGGTCCGCTCGCACGCCCCAACCTTCTCGGCTCACGCCATGGGCCGTGTCCCTCCACTTGTGAGATCAGCCATGATACGCTTCGCGCACTTCCCAGTGCTTCTCGGCGTCCTCTCCGCGCCCATATCATCCGCGTCCGCACAGGCGAAGCCCGATCGCTCGGCAGAAACGGCGCCGCCGTCCGCGGTTCGCCACGCCCTCGAGACCATCAGCGAGGCCGACTTCCGCGCCAAGCTCGGCGCACTGGCCCACGACTCGACCCGCGGGCGCGAGACGCCGAGCCCCGAGCTCGAGCGCGCGACGGAGTGGGTCGCATTTCATTTCCGCAACGCCGGACTTGAACCCGCTGGCGATG
>JBDHAI010000319.1:0-3337 GCA_039588155.1 Gemmatimonadota bacterium
GGGCGAAGGATTGGGTGAGTTGCGCGATCGCCTCGTCGAGACGGTGTTCGCGGGGGCGCTCGCTCGTGACGCAGAGGAGCCGCTGGTCACCCGGGCACGCCATGCCCGGGAACTGCGGCGGGCTGGGGCCGAGGTCGGCGCGTTCTTAGAGGCTCACTCGGCAAGCCTGGCCCCCGAGGTGGCCGCGACGCACTTGCGAGCGGCCAGTGAGGCCCTCGAGGAGCTTATTGGGGTTGTAGCGCCCGAGGACCTGCTTGCCCGTGTCTTCTCAGAGTTCTGCATAGGCAAATAGTGGGGGCGAAGTCAGCGGCCCCGATTGCGGACAGCCGCAGCCTGCCGTTACATATCGCTCGAGCCCAATGCCAAACATCACAACTCGGAGGCCCCTATGCTCCGTTTCTGCGCTATGGTCGTCTGCGCGTTGGCCCTCTCGTCATGCGCGCGGAATAAGGAATACGACGTCGTCATCCGCGGCGGAGGCATCTACAACGGCAGTGGCGAAGCGGCGTTCGTCGCCGATCTGGCGATCGACGGCGACTCGATCGCTTTCATCGGCGATCTGCGCGATGCGCGCGGCCGCACCGAGATCGACGCCAGCGGACTCGCCGTGTCGCCGGGCTTCATCAACATGCTGAGTTGGGCCAACGAATCGCTCATCGAGGACGGCCGCTCGCAGAGCGACATTCGCCAGGGTGTCACCCTGGAGATATTCGGCGAAGGTTGGTCGATGGGCCCTGTCAGCGAGCGGATGAAACAAGAGGAGCTCGAGCAGCAGGGCGATATCAAGTACGCCATCGAGTGGACGACGCTGGGCGAGTACCTGGAATATCTCGTCGAACGTGGTGTCTCACCGAACGTCGCATCGTTCGTGGGGGCTTCAACTGTTCGGATCCACGAGATCGGCTACGAGGACCGCCCGCCGACAGATGAAGAGCTAGAGAGAATGAAGCAGCTCGTGCGTGAAGCGATGGAAACAGGCGCGCTGGGGCTCGGGTCATCCTTGATTTACGCGCCCGCCTTCTACGCGGACACCGACGAGCTGATCGCACTGGCGAAAGTCGCGGCCGAGTACAACGGCACCTACATTTCCCACATCCGCAACGAGAGCAATACGGTTCTCCAGGCGCTGGAAGAATTCCTCACCATCGCCCGGGAAGCCGGCATTCGCTCGGAGATCTACCATCTGAAATCTTCCGGCCGCGCCAACTGGGACAAGTTGGAAGAGGTCTTCGCTCGAGTGGAGGCGGCGCGAGCTGACGGGCTCCATGTCACGGCGGACATGTACACCTACGCGGCCAGCTCCACCGGCCTCGACGCCGTCATGCCGCCCTGGGTTCAGGAGGGCGGACACGATGCATGGGCCCAGCGCCTCAAAGATCCGGCCGTTCGGCAGCGTGTGAAGCGCGAGATGAACACGCCGACCGACGAATGGTCGAACAACTACCTCAACGCCGGCTCCCCCGACAACATTCTGCTGGTCAGCTTCAAGAACGAGGCGCTCAAACCTCTGACAGGAAAGACGCTGGCCGAGGTGGCGGCGATGCGAGGCACATCGCCCGAAGAGACCGCCATGGATCTCGTCATCGAGGACGATAGCCGAGTGGGCTGCGTCTATTTCACGATGTCGGAGGACAACGTTCGCAAGAAGGTCGCCCAGCCCTGGGTGAGCTTCGGCTCCGACGCCGGCTCCCTGGCTCCGGAAGGCGTCTTTCTCAAATCGAACCCACACCCAAGGGCCTACGGAACCTTCGCACGACTGCTCGGAAAGTACGTGCGCGAGGAACGGCTGATCACGTTGGAGGAAGCCGTTCGCCGCCTCACTTCACTTCCCGCCTCCAACCTCCGCATCCCGCGGCGCGGCCAGCTGCAGCCAGGCTTCTATGCCGATGTGGTCGTGTTTAATCCCGACGAGATTACCGACCACGCTACTTTCGCCGAGCCGCACCAGTACGCAACCGGCGTGAGTCACGTCTTCGTCAATGGTACCCAGGTCCTCGCCGACGGCGAGCACACGGGTGCGCTACCAGGCAGGGTCGTTCGAGGCCCGGGTTATGTCGGCGCTGGCAACACTCAGCACTAAAACGGGAAGCCGACGTCGATCACCACTCGCGGCAGCGACCTGAGGTCGAGTGCTGCAAGCGCCAACGCCGCGCTGCCAAAGCGGGTGACTGTAGCGAGCGTCAGATCGAACCCGTAGGTCAGGAGGTCGCTGTCCAGTCTCCACTCGTCCATCGTGGCGCCGGCGTTCCAGCGAAACCGCCCCAAGACGTTCCGGTGGACCTCGTATTGTATGCCGAGTTGCAGCATCTGCACGTACAGACCGTTCCGCTGCAGCACCCTGAGGCCGGCCAGCGGAAACTGTCGGTCGGGAAACAGGTAGTAGCCGTTGGTGCCTCCTAGGAAGAAGACGTAGTGATCCGGCACTTCTCCGGAGCTGGCGCCCAGGGTCAACCTGCCTAGGAACGAAAGCCGCCGCCCGACCGCCGGCACGGCGCCATGTACGTCCAGAGTGTAGTGCCGGAACGTAAGCCCACTACCGATGGAGCGGTCCGCCCACTCCCCCTTTGCCAAGGCACCGACGCCTGCGCGAGGGAAGCTCGGCCGGTCGTAGGAGTCGACGACGAGTGCTGCGCCCAGGGTGTAGAAGGTTTGGCTCTCCCCCTTGAAAACGGAATCCACCGACTCAACGGCTGCGAACTCATCGTTGTCGGCATGCTCTGCCTTGATGCGACCGGCGAGAACAATTGCGTTGCCGAGGCCGAGGCCGACGTTCAGAGCCAGGTCGGTCACATACGAGCGCGGCGTGCTGATTCTTAGATCTCCTTCGTAAATGTCGAAGGGCATCCTGCGGTAGGCTGCTTCGGCGCCCAGAATGAGTTCGGGCCCGTGCCCGAAGCGCTTACTTGCGCGAGCGCCGATGTGTGCCTGGTCGCCGATACGAAGATCGCCAGCGATCCGGGAGCCTTGGCCGAATAACTCCGTGGCGACGGCCGATACGAGCAGGGAAGCCTTGTAGCGGCTTTCGTAGCGGTAGCTGATCCCGAGTGCGGCATAGCTCTGCTCTTCGACACGGAGTTCGAGAACACGAACGGTCCCAGCATCCTCTCTCGCCTCCAAGTCAGGTCGCGGCGAGCCTCGGTCTGGCGCTTCCAGGCGGTACTCGACGTAGCGAAAGCGTCCGGTGTCGAAAAGCCGCGAAACCCCTGCATTCAGATTGGCGAGTTGCACCCAACTGGAGTCTCCGAGCTTCAGTCTGTCACGAACAAACTTCTCTGTCGTCTCCTCCAGTCCAACGACCTCGATTGCCGCGATGTAAACGGAGTCGGCAGCAGGATCG
>JBDHAI010000320.1:0-3325 GCA_039588155.1 Gemmatimonadota bacterium
CACCGTCCGGCACTGCGGGACAACCTGCGCCCGAGCCCTAGTGGCCGGGTAGTGTCGAAGGTAGTGCCAACACAGTCAGCGCTGGTGTGCAACAGTCGGCGCAGAATCGTCGAAATCAGCGCCCATCAGCGCTGGTGAGCGCTGGTCTTCGGCTTTGGGAGTAGGAGGTCCCCGGTGGAGGCTCACACCGCGCGAATGACGCGCGGCGTTCAGTATGAAGCCGCCTGACGGCGCCTTCAACGCGAATCCGGGCGCCCCGACTATATCCCGCGCGGTCTTTCGGCCGGTCGGCCGCACCCACCAGAATCGGAATGTGACCGTGTCGTGTGACCAGCGGCGCGAGCTTGGGCATTCCGTCAGCTCTTCCTCTGAAGCCATCGTTGAACTGGGGTTGACTCGATAGCGCAGCGCTCTAGGTTCGGGCCTCCACTGTAAGTGATCGACTTTCCACCGCCGACGTAAGATGGAGATACGTTCAAACAGAGGCTGAGGCTGGAATGAAGACACAAGGCACTCATCAGAGAAGTAGGACCGTCCTCACGGCGGGCATCGCTGGCTTTGCGGCGGTTTGGATGCTGGTAGCCACGGTACGAGCGAATTCACTTGTTCTCGACCCAGAACCGCCCACTGGACAGGGGAAGCCAAACATCGTCCTCGTGTTCATGGACAACTTTGGATGGGGCGAGCCGGGGTTTAACGGAGGCGGTGTCACGCGAGGTGCGGCGACGCCGCGCCTCGACAGACTGGCCGATGAGGGACTTCGCTTGACTAACTTTAACGTCGAAGTGCAGTGCACACCCTCTCGGTCGGCGCTGATGACGGGCCGTTACGCGATTCGCAGCGGGAACGCCACGGTCCCCCTCGGCGAGGGTGTCTACGGTCTGGTGCAGTGGGAAGTGACGATGGCCGAAATGCTGTCTGAGGTAGGGTACGCGACAGGCATGTTCGGCAAGTGGCATCTCGGGCGGACCGAGGGCCGTTTTCCTACTGACCAGGGATTCGACGAATGGTATGGAGTGCCGAACTCGACCGACGAGGCCGTCTATTCTTCAACGCCCGGCTTTTCCGAGAGCGGTGTTCCCGAAACGTACGTGATGGACGCGCGGAAGGGTGAGACACCGACCAGAGTGCGCCCCTATAACCTGGATTACCGCCCGTTGATCGATCGCGACCTGACCGACAGGGCCATTGATTTCATGCGGCGTCAGACTGAAGCCGGTAAGCCGTTCTTCGTATACCTGCCCTATACCGCGACGCACTTCCCGACGCTACCGCATCCGGACTTCGTGGGGCGTTCCGGTAACGGTTTGTGGGCCGACCTGCTCATGCAGATCGACGGTTACACCGGCGAGTTGCTGGATGCGATCGACGAACTGGGCGTCGCAGAGAACACCATCTTCGTCTTCACCGCGGACAACGGGCCAGAAGCTTCGGACTTTGAGAGCACGAACCTGACGGTCGAGACGGCGGTCCACGGGTCGGCCGGTCCATGGCGGGGCACGCTCTTCACGGGGTTCGAAGGTGCACTACGTGTCCCCTTTGTGGTTCGCTGGCCGGGCCGTATCGCCGCCGGCGGCTCCAGCGACGAAATCGTTCACGCCATGGACCTCTTTCCCACCTTCGCAACCATCGCGGGTGGCACTGTGCCAGACGATCGTCCCATCGACGGCCAGGACATGACCGCGTTCCTACTCGGAGAAGAGGAGAAGTCGGGTCGGGAGGGCATTATCGTCTACATGGGGTCTGAGATCTTCGGGGTGAAGTGGCGCAACTGGAAGTTGCACTTTAAGGAGCAGGACGCGTGGTCGGGCGTGTTGCGTACTTACACGATGCCCCGGGTGTACAATCTCCTGACCGATCCGCAGGAGCGTGACAACGTGCTCTTTCCGAACACGTGGGTGCCCAAGGCGGCGCTCGCCCAGCTGGAAGATCACATCGCATCGCTGAGGGCGGATCCACCGATCCCGGCCGGCGCCCGGGATCCGTATGAACCGCCCAACTGACTATGGCGCGGCGAGGCTTTACGGCGACGGCCAACCTGAGAACGCCCGCGCGTTCATTGGCAGGGTAGTGTCAGAAGTAGTGCCAACACACCCAGCGCTCGTGTCCTACAGTCAGCGCAGAATCGTCGAAATCAGCGCCCACGAGCGCTGGTGAGCGCTGGTTTTCGGCTTTGGGAGCAGGAGGTCCCCGGTGGAGACTCACACCGCGCGAATGACGCGCGGTGTTCGGTATGAAGGCGCCTGTCGGCGCCTGCAACGCGAATCCGGGCGCCCCGATTTAGCACAAGATTAGGCACTGCAAGGGATTATGGCGGTGCGTTTCTCATTTCGGAAAGCCCTTCCCAGATGTAGTGACAAACCTAAAGGTCGCGAATGTCGACGTACACTCGCTCGAGTCGAACGGGCGAGCCGTCGGCCATCCGCGCCAGGCGGCGATAGGTGATTGTAGGCGAGAAGAGGCGTGGGGAGTCGGAGCGAAGAGCTTTTACCCACGCGTCCTCTGGTTGATGGACGACGTAGCAGTAATCGATCCTGCTCGCTACGGCCTCAGTCTCTACGCTGCGCATGAGCTGGCGCGCCGCCTCCGTGCCCGTTGCAAAGAAGTCGAAGATATACCAGGAACGAAGCTCTTCACCCTCTTCGGGCACGTGCGGCCAGGCGCGCTTGCGCAGCGGCCAGGTGCTGATCGTGCGGCGGGCGAGGCGAACTGGGACCGGGATCCTTTCAACGACCTCGGCGAGAATACCTCGGTTGCTCCACGCCGAGCAGCCTGCCACAGCGGTTCCGCGTCTGATGATCCATGAGCTTACATAGCCCCCCTGACCGGGTCGGCACTGAGGGTTCGAGTAGAGCTGGAATGGTGGACTATGAGCCAGGAAGGCTGCGTGTATCTCATTGAAGGTAGCCGTGCACGCCTCGGTGCGGGCGCGCCCCGCTCGATACGTCGGATAGACCAGGTACGCGTAAGTGCCGGCGTTCGAGCCTCCGAGCAGGCTTGCAAGGTGCTGCGTTATCCGGTTATCGGCCACAACGTACATGCAGACCAGGGGAGCACGCGCGAACGCCCAGTCCAGGGCTTCGCCAGCAAGGCGCTGTGCAATCCCTTTGCGGCGATACTCGGGGTGAACTCGGAGATCGAAGAAGAAGCCGGCAGATGTGGACTCGCCCTCCAGCGTGACATCCTTGAGGGCCGCGCCGAGTGTGCCGACGATCTGGTCATTCAGCCGAGCTACGAGGATCCGCCACTCACGGTAGTTCCTGGCCCGTCGGTCGAAAGACGAGCGCCGAAAGGAGAGGCGATAGGCTTCACCTTGCAGGCATCT
>JBDHAI010000321.1:0-3318 GCA_039588155.1 Gemmatimonadota bacterium
GGGCGATCCAGGAGCAGAACGTGCTGGTGCCGGCCGGGCAGATCGGCGGCCCCCCGGCCCCTCCGGGCACGGAGTTCACGTACACCGTGCAGACCGCAGGACGCTTCGAGACGGCGGAGCAGTTCGGCGACGTCGTGGTCCGCTCGAACCCCGACGGTTCCCAGGTGCTGCTGAAGGACCTGGCGCGCATCGAACTGGGTACCCAGAACTACTTGCTCCAATCACGCCTCGACGGCGTGCCGACCGCCGTGATGCAGATCTTCCAGCTGCCCGACGCCAACGGCCTGGAGGTGGCGAGGAAGGTCCTGGCGGGCATGGAGCGGGTCTCTCAGCGCTTCCCCGAAGACCTGAGGTACGTGATCTCCCTGGATACCACCAAGCCCATCACCGCGGGCATCCGCGAGATCGTCATCACGCTTTTCCAGGCCATCGCGCTGGTTCTCCTCGTGGTCTACATCTTTCTGCAGAACTTCCGCTCGACGTTGATTCCGACGCTCACCGTCCCGGTTTCGCTGATCGGCACCTTCGCGGTCTTCCCGCTTCTCGGCTTCTCGGTGAATACGCTATCGCTGCTCGGCCTGGTGCTCGCCATCGGTATTGTGGTGGACGACGCCATCGTCGTGGTAGAGGCCGTATCGGCAAAGATGGAAGGGGGCAGGTCCGCCCGGGACGCGACGGTCGAGGCCATGCGCGAAGTTTCCGGCCCGATCGTCGCGACCTCCTTGTCCCTCATGGCCGTCTTCGTACCCGTAGCCGCGATGGGCGGCATCACCGGGCGCCTCTATCAGCAGTTCGCGATCACCATCGCGATCTCCGTCGCGATCTCCTCCGTCAACGCGCTGACGCTCAGCCCTGCGCTGTCAGCCTTGCTGCTGAAGCCCCGGGGTGAAGAGAAGAGCCTGCTCGACAAGTTCTTCGGCTCTTTCAACCGTGGCTTCGAGGCGACCACCGAACGCTTCATGGTGCTCACCGGCTTCTTCACCCACCGTGTAGTGCGCGCGGGCCTGCTGCTGGCGGTGCTCGTGGGTGGGCTGTTGGTCCTGTTTCGCGCGGTTCCGGGCGGCTTCGTGCCGGAGGAGGATCAGGGCTACCTCCTCGCGACACTCCTCTTGCCCGACGGGGCGTCCCTACAGCGCACGGATGCGGTCATGAGTGAAGTCGAGGGAATCGTCGCCGAGCTGGATGCCGTCGAGAACTCGACCGCCATTTCCGGATACAGCATCCTTACTGCTACGAACCAGCCGAACGCCGGTACGATCTTCATCCAACTCAAAGATTGGGATGAGAGGCCGGGCGAGAAGGATCACGCCGCCGCTGTCGTCCGCCGGCTGAATACGGCCTTCTCCACCCGAATCACCGCAGGTCTGGCGTTCGCCTTCGGACCACCGGCTATCCCCGGTCTGGGAACGGGATCGGGCTTCTCCATGATGCTCCAGGATCGGGGTGGCAATACGCCCGGGTATCTCGCGCAGCAGGCCCAGCGCTTTGTCCAGGCCGCCAGGGAACGACCGGAGGTGGCCCGCCTGTTCACGTTGTATCGGCCCAGTGTGCCCCAGATCTTCCTCGACATCGACGACGCCAAAGCCCTCAAGCTCGGTGTTCCGCTCGCGGACATCAACACATCCGTCGGCGCCTTCTTGGGCGGTGCCTACGTCAACGACTTCAATCGCTTCGGGCGCCTCTACAAGGTCTACGTCCAAGCCGAGCCGGAGTACCGGGCAGACCCAAGCGGCATCCGCATGTTCTACGTGCGCAACGCCGGTGGCGGGATGGTCCCGCTATCAACGCTGGTTACCACGAGCCGTACGACGGGTCCGGAGTTCACCAACCGCTTCAACCTGTTCCGCTCTGCCGAACTCAGCGGGCAGGCGGCCGAAGGCTACAGCTCCGCCCAGGCCCTGGCTGCTCTGGAAGAGACGGCGCTCGAGGTGCTGCCCGGTGACATGTCCTATGCCTGGTACAACATGTCCTATCAAGAGAAGGCGGCCGAAGGCAGCGGTGCGGTGGTCTTCGCGATGGCGCTAGTGTTCGTGTTCCTGATTTTAGCCGCTCAATATGAAAGCTGGTCTCTCCCCCTCTCCGTCTTGCTCGGCACACCCATTGCCGTGTTCGGCGCCATCGGGGGACTTTGGCTGGCACGCCTCTTCAGCGAGAGCTACGTGAACAATGTCTTCGCCCAGATCGGCCTGGTCATGCTCATCGGCCTGGCGGCCAAGAACGCCATCCTCATCGTCGAGTTTGCGAACGCCGAATCGGAGCGGGGTAGGAACGCGGTCGAGGCTGCCATGGAGGCTGCGCGCTTGCGGTTCCGGCCGATCCTGATGACGGCTTTCTCCTTCATCCTCGGCGTGCTGCCGCTGCTGGTCGCGAGCGGTGCCGGCGCAGAGGCGCGCAAGGTCATGGGTATGACCGTGTTCAGCGGCATGCTGGTGGCCACGGTCATCGGCGTGCTGCTGGTCCCCGCGCTCTACGTGATCGTCGAGCGCTACGTGAGCCGGCGTGCGAAGCCGGTTCCCGCCGGCGCGTCGGCTGCTGCCACCGAGGAGGGCTTCTGAGGTGCGGCGGCGTACCCTCGGGGTAGTCGTGGCGGCAGCCGCCGCCGGCTGCACGCTCACCCCAGACTACGAACGCCCGGAACTCGATGTCCCGCAGCAATACGTGGAGCCCGTGCCGACCGGGGACTCGATCGCCAATCTCGATTGGTGGGAGCTGTTCCAGGACCCACAGCTTCAAGAGCTTCTGCACGCGGCCTTGGCCGAGAACAAGGACCTGGGCATCGCCTTGGCGCGCATCGCCGAAGCCCGCTCACGGCTGACGGTCGTCCGAGCCGATCAGTTCCCCTTCCTGGACGTCTTTGGAATCGGCGGCCGCGGCAAGCAGAGCGAAATCCTGCTTCCTGGAGCGAGCACCCGCGACAACTTCTCGCTCTCGGCCGATCTTTCCTTCGAGCTCGACCTCTGGGGTCGGCTGCGTCGCGCCACCGAGGCCGCGAAGGCGGATCTCCTGGCCACCGAGGCTGCTTATCGGAATGTGACGATCAGCCTCGTCGCCAACGTGGCGAGCTTCTATCTGCTGCTTCGCGACCTCGACGAGCGATGGGCTATTTCGGAGCGCACGGTCGCGAGCCGGCGGGACAGTCTCGACATCATCCAGGCCCGCTTCGACAAGGGCACAGTGGCGGAGCTTGACGTCAACCAGGCCCAAATCGAGCTGGCGATCGCCGAGGCTGCCGTGGCGAGCTTCGAGCGCCAGAGGGTGCAGACCGAGAATGCCCTCGGTGTGCTCCTGGGGCGGAATCCGGGTCCGATCGCTCGAGGC
>JBDHAI010000322.1:0-3317 GCA_039588155.1 Gemmatimonadota bacterium
TCCGCAGGCATTAGCCTCCGGACGACGCGCTGACGCTCGCCGCTCGAAGGCACTGGAGGTATAATGTGGATCGTATGGCAACTGCACGCATTACGTGGCGGGAAGCGCAGCTCCTGCCCGCAAACGGCAAGCGCGAAGAGCGGCACGAAAAGGATGAGCGCGATGACCAGGCTACCCAGCATCACGCTGTTGTTGAGGTTCGAGAGCGGGATGACCGGGCGGTTGAACGACCAGGTCCAGAAGGGGGCCAGCGCCCGGGCACCCATCAGAAGCGCCCGGCCCAGCGCATCGAACAGCGGGTCGAGCAGGAAGCCCAGCGGCAGGCAGGCCAACCAGCCGAGCATGGCGCCGGGCACCGAGACGTTGAGCAGCAGGATGAGCGCGGCGACCAGCGCGTTGTGGAGGCTCAACAGCGGGGTGAGCCCGATGATCGCCCCCATAGCGATGCCCGCCGCCACCTGGCCGGGCGTGCCGTCGGAGTGGAGCGCCTTGATGATCGAGCGTATCAGCTTGTAGAAGAACACCACGTGCTGCCCTCTGAGTTTGTTGAGGTCTACATTCTAATCTCCTTGCGCCCGCCCACCAAGCTCCCCGCTCAGCCGCCACAGCCAGAACGTTGCGCCTCAGCAGAATAGCGATGACGACGCGTTGATCCGCAGGCATTAGCCTCCGGACGACGCGCTGACGCTCGCCGCTCGAAGGCACTGGAGGTATAATGTGGATCGTATGGCAACTGCACGCATTACGTGGCGGGAAGCGCAGCTCATGCCCGAAAACGGCAAGCGCTACGAGGCGATCGACGGTGAGCTGTACGTGACACCCGCCCCGTCACGCCGGCACCAGCGGATTAGCGGCAATCTGTTTCGTGCTCTCTCCCAGATCCTCGAGGGTGCCGGACATGGCTGGGTCTACCACGCCCCCATCGGTGTCGAGTTCCCGGAGACGGAGGAAGGTGTCCAACCGGACATCATCTTCGTTTCGAAGGCCCGGTCCGAGCGCTTGGTCAGCGAGGGGATTCGCGGCGCGCCCGACCTGGTGATCGAGATTCTCTCCCCCAGCACGGGGGAGCGAGACCGCTCGATCAAGAAGAAGCTCTACGGACGACAGGGCGTCCTTCAGTACTGGCTCGTCGACCCCGATACCGAGTCCATCGAGGTCTGGGATTTGGAATCGCGGGGCAAGCCGCCAGCGCGCTACGTGGACCACCTGCCTGTGACGCTTTTCGGCCGCACCCTGGGCGAACTCGCACTCTCCCAGCTCTTCTCGCCCGAGCTCTGATTCGTTGCCGCGCTAGCCCTGCCAATACGCGGCGGAATCCGAGGAGCGCGCCGCTCGAAAGCGCCGGAGGTACAATGCGGATCGTATGGTGGCTGTACGCATCACCTGGCGGGAAGCACAGCTCATACCCGAAGACGGCAGCGCTACGTAGCGAACGGCAGCTACTGTTGTTGGTCGTTGTCCTCCAGCAGCGCCTGGAAGCGCGGGTCGTCGCGGAGGGAATCGAAGTCGGGATCCAGCCGAAGCCACGCTGCTGTCCACGGGTGCGGAATAGACAGCATTGTCTGCAGGTGGTCGAGGGCCCGATCGTGTTCGCCCGTGCGGACGTAGATTCGCGCCACGTTAAAAAGGAGTCTGGGGTGGTTTATTGCATCCTTGGTCACCGGAATGGTCTCGATAGCATTCTCCGCCTCACGGATGGCCGCCTCGCGGTCTCCGAGGTATGCGTATTGAATCCCTAGATAGGCGTGGGAGAATGCTATGGTCGTCGGCGCTTGCGCCTCGATCGCCACATCCAATCGCGCCTCGAACGCGAGCCTCAGGGAGTCGGCTAAGGCTGTAAGGCGTTCGCGCTCGTTCATCACGTAGTATAGGCTCGTCAAGTAGCCAGGTCGACTTCCTGCTGAGATGATCCGTCCAAGTGCCCTGTCATAGTCGCGGCGCACGAAGTCGAGCTCAGCCAGCCACGCGGATCTCTCAGGATGTTCGTCGGCGAACTGGCGCGCCCTTACCGTATCGCCGAGCCCGCTTAATAGGAAGTTGAATTTGCTGGTAAGGGCTCGACGGTTTGAAGGATCCAGAGCGACGGCCCGATCATGATACCGCTCCGCATCGGCGAACTTGCCCAGCCAATGACTGGTGACCCCCAAGTCTCGCGCGACGTTGGCGTTCAGCGGATCGAGCCGGGCCGACTTCTCGAAAGTAGCCAACGCTTCATCCCACCGATCGGCGATGCGCAGCGTGATTCCTCTGGACATGAGCATGTCACTGTCGTTCGGCCGAAGCGTCTCCGCGACTCGCAGCTCTTCCAACGCCCGATCGAGGTCCTGGGTCACTCGCCGGTGATATTCAGCTCGCGCCATGTGAGTCTCGAACGCATCTGGTGCTAAATCGATAGCTCGGTTGAGCGCTTCGACTCCGCTCTCGCGTAAGTTTCTGTCCATGCTCCCCCACGCCTGGAGAATCCGGACCTTGGCGATTTCCGCCCAGGCTGCCGCGAAGCCAGGATCGAGCTCGACGGCCCGCTCCAGCAAACGGATACCGGGAGGCTCAGCCCTCGCACGCAAATAGTATTCGTAAGCCTCGAGGTTGTCAGTGGGCCGCGCGGCGATGCGTTCCTGTTCGGCGGAAGTGAGCTGCGTCTTGAGTGCGGCGGCGATGCGTCGGGCTATGTCCGTTTGAATAGAGAAGATCCTCTCGGCGGTCAGGTCGTCTTCATAGACTTCGGCCCAGATGTGCTCGTCTGTCTCGGCATCGATCAACTGAACGTTGATGCGCACTCTGTTTCCGGACCGCTGAACGCCTCCTTCCAGAACTGTCGCCACGCCAAGCTCCTCGGCGATCTGCCTCAGGTTCTTCTTCGTATCCGCGTACTCCATGACCGAAGTGCGAGAGATGGGCCTGAGGTCGCCGATCTTATACAGGTGCGTCACGATGTCATCATGGCTGCCGCTCACAAACGGATCCGTCTGCTCATCGCCGCTCAGGTTGGCGAGGGGCAGCACGGCGATGGACTTACGCTCTATGGGAACCACTTCGACAGTCTGCGCCGCTCGCTCTCCCGACAGCAACCAGCCGGCGGCCACGACGCCCCACAGCGCCATCGCGACCACGCCTCCCGCAACGGCGTTTCGCCAGGTGAACAGCCGCCGCGCTCCGCCGATCTCAGAACCCGCGATCAGCGGATCGCTGCTCTCCGGGATGCGAGTCGGGTCGGCTCGGCCCCTGAGCGGTCCGCCTTCCTGCACGAACGCAGTTGTCAGCAATATCGGTAGTCCCACGAGCAGAAGTACGGCGGCAAGAGAGGGCAACCACTGAGG
>JBDHAI010000323.1:0-3862 GCA_039588155.1 Gemmatimonadota bacterium
CGTCCCTTGGATATCCCAAACCATCGTAAAGCCCAGAACGGTATCGGCGCCGGCTGTCACGTTCTCGTAGCCGACAGTGCTGAGGGAGTCGAGCTGGTGATGAACCGCCGTCCAAAGCCGTGAATCCGTCCAGCCCATCCGATCTTGCTCCGCAGCGATGATTCCGGCCGAAGTGAGCCCCAGAACGGCGATGACAAAAACCAGGAGGGATACCAGCACCTCGATCAACGAGCCCCCGCTCTCGTCCTGTCGTAGCTTCGAGAACTTCACTAGCGCAACACCTTTCCGGTAATGGTCGTCGTCACGGTGTCGACGGAGCCCCCGCGCGTTAACGTCACCACGGCGTCCCCTGGTGGACACGACCAAATCGGCGTCGTGATTCCCCGCCCATCGAAGCAAAGCATGGCCCGCGAGCTGGTCATCGTGACGTTCTTACTCGATACGCTGCGGATCGGCCCGAGCGTGTCCATGACGCCGCTGCGCGTCAGACTCGTGTCCATCTCTAGCCAAAACCGGTCAGCAGCCGCATCGATCTGCAGTCGCACGACTCGACCCTCACGCACCGCGGTCGCTCGCGCGAGGCGGTGTGCCGCTATGAACTCATCCCCCGCGTGCCTGACCGCCATACCTTCCCGCGTCGAGAAGAATCTCGGGGTCGCGTACGCGGTCATTGCGCCAATCAGCAACAGCACGACCATGGTCTCGATGAGAGTAATTCCACGACTATTCATATCTGATTTCAGTTCTTCGTTACGCCTCAACGGCGCGTATTCGGCCCTTTGCATGTGCAGGTCTCGTGCCCAATAGCAGTCACGCCGCACAGGCCTCGCAACTACTTACCCTGAAAGAAGATGCGCGCCGGTTCGCCGTCCCGAGCAAGCTACCTGCGGTTCGAGATTCGGTCAGAGTGACCGGTGCTGTCGAGTTTCTTGACGAATCTGATCTTTGGCCGCTGGAAAGGCCGCGCCACAAGTAACTGGAGGCAACCTGGCCGCCAACACGCCGCTGTTACCCAGACTGTCGCCGTGCTTCACGGTACCCGCGAAGACACAGGTGATGGTCTCGATGCTTGGTTGCGGAAGTCGTCGAACAGCAGGAAGGGATCGAGATCGCCGGTGTCCCCAAATCCGAAGGCGCGCGGTAGGTGGTAGGCGGTGTGCTCGATCTGACCGCCGACCGCCCACCGCATACGGGTCACTGACCCTGCGCGCGGGGAAACCCGAGGGAAACCTCTAGGGAAGCGTTGCGATCCAGGAACCGTCCTCGAACCACTTCAAGCGCAACTCTTCCACAACGCCAAGGCCGGCCAGGCCGTCGATATAGTTTTGCACCAGGCTGCGGAACATGAGGTCGTTTGCCGGCACTGCGACGCCGATCGGCTCGATGGTCAGCGGCTGCGTGAGTGTGGCCAGTCCGCGATCCGGGTAGCGAAGCACGGATAGGACACAGATGGGCATGTCAGCGACCAGTGCATCGACGCTGTCGTCGATCACCATCTGGACTGCCTCGTCGTAGTCGTCGACCGTGATGAGCTGAGCCTCGGGCAGGTAGCGTTCGATGAAGCGCTGGCTCGTCGACCCCTCGAGCGCCGCCAGCTTGAGGTTGGCCCGGTTGATGTCACCAGCTTCATCGGCGGCGGCCAGCGCCCGCGAGTTGGTGAGGATCGACTTGCCCGACACCATGTACGGTCCGACGAAGAGCGCCTCACGCGCCCGCTCCGCCGTGATCGCCATCCCCGACATCACCATATCGATCTCGCCCGCCTTGAGCGCCGCGCGCAGCTGACCGAAAGGCTTGGTGACGAATTTCACCTGCACTCCCATCGCCAGGCCGAGGAGCTTGGCCAGATCGACCTCCATGCCGGCCAGAGCGCCGCTGCGGTTTCGGAAGTTGAAGGGGGGCTGGTTCCCGGACATGCCTACGCGCAGGGTGTCGGTCTTCATTACCCTGTCCAGGACCGGCGCATCTTGGGCAGCCAGATCGCCAGCGGTAAGCGCGAAACCCACGGCGACGAGACTGAGTACGAAATTCCTTGGTCGGCGCATTCGAGCTCTCCGTTAGGAAACGTGACGTGTTGACAAGCGCCATCACCGATTTGTGGGAGGCGTCCCTGAATTTGAGTGGCTGCCAGTATTGCGAATCCAGGGGACGCCGGCAAGGGCGTACACAGTCGACATGCGTGACCCGGCCGTCAGCGTTTGAGCAGCCGCCCCGCGATGCCCAGTCCCAGGAAGTAGTCGCCGCT
Organism: Gemmatimonadota bacterium; assembly: GCA_039588155.1. Lineage (GTDB taxonomy): Bacteria > Gemmatimonadota > Gemmatimonadetes > Palauibacterales > KS3-K002 > JBDHGH01. Next base: position 2,246 of record JBDHAI010000323.1, read on the forward strand.
GTCCATCTCGACCCCTCCGTTGACGTCCAACTGCACGTCGGGCGTCAGGGCCAGCGCGAGCCCTCCCTCCAGGAAATGCAGGTTGCCACCCTTGGCGTAGAAGCCGGCGTAGCCTGCATAGGCGCCCAGGCCGATTCGGGGCGCCACGGCCAGACTCGGCGTCAACGTGAGCGAGACGACATCGCTCAAGTCGCCCGGCCCGAACGTGTAGGCAAGGTTGCTCGAGAGCGCCCAGCGGTCCGTGATCGCGTAGTCGGCCAGGCCGATGATAGAGGGGATGACCTCGTCGCCGGTCAGAAAGCTGGCGCCGGTCGGGAAATTGAGCGTTCCCATCAATGATACCGCCGCCGCTTCGTCCTCCGAACGCCACAGCCACCCCTTGACCCGCACCCCGAAGTCTTGAAGGCCCTCGTCGTCCTGCCCCGCCGACCGAGTGATGACGAACGAATTGAACACCGCGTCCAGTTCGAACCATGGGAGCCCGACCCGCACCAGGAGCTGCCCCAGGCTGTATTGATCGCCGGCTCCGTGGGCAAACTCGGCGCCGGCTTCCAGCTGCAGCGTGCCGCCGGGTACCACGAAAGAGCCGCTCCCGATGCCCGGCCGATCGGCTACGATCGTCTCTTGGCCCTGAGCCTGACTCCAAACCACTCCGAGCAACAACAGGGCGAGCGCCAAGCTCGCTGGCGCGGAAACTTTCGCTGATCGTGCCATTCGCGTCTGTCCGGTTGAGTATTGCCGTACCGCGCTGCGGTGTGATGCCTGAGCAGTCATGTGTACAAATGGCGCCCGACGGCGCGGTGCGCAAGAATGACGGGCCCTACGCCTGCGACTCACACGCCGGAATCGCGCGGCTAGCCGTGCCCCGCGGCGCGCCCTAGGTTCCCGTGGTTCACAATCCGTAGGTCACACGGGTCGGGCGAAGATCGAGACCGAGACCCCAGGCGGAGGAGGCTCCATGGAGGAGATGGCACGGGCGCGCGCCGTGTGGCGTCGGGCACGGATAGGCACACTGCTCGCGAGTGCGGGCGCCCTGTTGATCGGCTGCGCCTCCGAGCAAGATTTCCGGACGGCCAGGCCATCGCGGTGCTCGGCGACACCATACTGGCGGTCGGAAGCGATGCCGAGATCTCTGCGTACATCGGTAGCGAGACCCGGGTCATCGATCTCGCGGGCCAGCTGGCGATTCCCGGCTTCATCGAGGGCCACGGACACTTCCTGGGCGTCGGTGACGCCAAGATGCAGCTCGATCTGATGAACGTCGCGAACTGGGACGAGATCGTTTCGATGGTCGAGTTCGCCGCCTCGGACGTCGCTCCCGGCGCGCTGATCCGCGGGCGCGGCTGGCACCAGGAGAAGTGGGATCGGGAACCGCCCGGCGGCATCGAGGGACTGCCCACCCACCACACGTTGAGCGCGGTTTCCCCTGACAATCCGGTGATCCTGAGGCATGCGAGCGGTCACGCCTCGTTCGCCAACGCCAAGGCGATGGAATTGGCCGGTATCACGAAGGAGACTCCCGATCCTACTGGCGGCGAGATCGTGCGTGATGGGGAAGGAAACCCGATCGGCGCGTTCAGAGAAAGAGCGCAGGGTCTCTTGAGCATGGCGGCCGAA
>JBDHAI010000324.1:0-3286 GCA_039588155.1 Gemmatimonadota bacterium
CGTCGTCGGGCGGGCGTCTACTGCGGCGTCGTACAGCGGCGTCGTACAGCGGCGTCTGAGCGGCGGCGGGGCCGTGAGGCCACCGGCAAGACTGCTATTCGTCAAGGGACGGTGAAGGCGGTCCCATTCCGGCGAGGTGCGACTCAGCCCACAATGGGCCTACGTACCAGGATTGGCAAGAGTGGCGGGGGGCGGCACTGGGAACGTTCGACTTAGCACCTTTTTTCACGAGCGCCACCTGCCACGGCGACTGGCGCCACCGCAGCAACTCCCGCCACTCCTCGTCCGTCAGTAACTCCCCAATCAGTGGCGGATCCTCGAGCCAGATCAGCGGTGGGGGCGAGTCGATCGGGGCCTCGTTGGTTGGTAAGGCGGTGCCGGGACCGTACAGTTGCGTACTATCAAATCGTCTTCGCGCGCCTCAGATCCGGACCAGCTCTGAGGCGCGAGTAGAGGCACGCTTGCGGGTCAGCAGTCGCCAGCGACCACCGGCCGGTCAGCCACCGCCGGCATTCGATCGTCGATCTGACGTTCAACAAAACCTTTGGCTCGTCGCAGCCCCGGGGACCCCCTCACCTGCAACCTCTCGCGCCACTGGGCGCGTTTTTGCCTACCTGGATTTGTCACGGCAGCGCATGCTCGGCCATGCTCGCGCGCGTGCGATCCGCTGCCGTGCTCGGCATTGACGCGTACGTGGTCGACGTCGACGTGGGTTCGAGGCCTGGGGAAAGTCTTGGCGCGGGTGCGGCTTCGGAGACGTCGCAGTCTCATAGAAGGCCCGGCGTAGCGGGCCCGTGCGTTTGGCTATCGTCTGATAGCTAACCCGAAATCAATCCTGCTAGTAGTCGAACCGCTTGCCGAACAGCTCCGGACCGGCTCTCCACTGGCCGGGGAAGGACTCACCCAACCATCTGAAAAGCTGTATGTGTCCAAGCGTTCGGAACCCGGCGTCGTAGAAGAACGCGATCGCTTCCTCGTTTCTTGCCACCGGCTTAACGCTGAGGCAGAGCACGCCCAACCTCTTCGCCTGCTCTACAGCGTGTTCCACTAGACGATGACCAACCCCCGCACTGCGAACCGCAGACGTAACAACGATCGGTTCGATCTCTGCCTCCTCACCATCATGGATCAGCGAGACAAATCCGATGAGCGTGTCATCAGATTCAGCGACCCAGACAAGATCCGGACCCACTCGGGCAAGGTGATTGTCAAACTCCAATTCCGGATTCTCGCCCCCGATACTCGGGTCATCGTAGATGTCTCTGTGCCGCTGATTCATCTCGGCCCACAGAGCCCTGCAACTGTCCAGGTCTGACGGCTGATAACCGCGAATCACCATCCGTGCTTTAGCTCCTACCGTGAAGGACCACCCAATGGCGGGCGATTTGCCATTGGTGCAATTAGCTTCGACGCAGTCTGTTCGCAAGAGCGAAGAGAAAGGCCGTTGCCCCTCCTGCCCAACCAGCGGCGGCAGTATGTGCGCGTGATTCAGGTTGGCGGTGATCTCTATCTCGGGCAAGAAGCGTTCGGCGAACAGCTCTGGACGCAGCACCTTGATGGCAACCTTACGGTGATGCTTCAGGTCCTCGGCGAGGTACCCAGTGGGCGGACTTAGGACGGGCCGGTGTCAGCGGTAAGGTGGTTCATCCTCATGTTGTAGTCGTCAAGACCCTTCCTGTTTTGGAATGCGAAAAGGTCAAGGGCCACGGGGGGAAACGAGCGCCGCCGCTACTACGAAGAGCCTCTCAGATATTCACGGTGAAATCCTTCAGGGTTCTCTCTACCCCTGCGAACTGCCCGATGACAAGAAGGCGGGAGGCAAAGTCTACTGATTTTCGGTCCGTGTTGCCGACTTCTCCCTTTGCTGTCTAGTTCTCCACTACCCGGTTTGCTAGTGTTGTGCAGCTCGTGTCGCACCAGATAGATGTTGCACTGGGCTTGTGATAGTGTTCACAAGCGTCATCGTAGCGATTTCGGAGCGTCGGGCGTATAATCGTTGCGCTACGGACCCTGGAGCCGCTCAAATTGCCTGCCTTTCTAGACCGCCTCACGGTGGCCATCGCCGACCGCTACACCATCGAGCGCCGCCTTGGCGAAGGCGGGATGGCGACCGTGTACCTTGCCGAGGACTTGAAGCACGACCGGAAGGTCGCAGTAAAAGTCTTGAAGCCGGAGCTCGCCGCTGTCCTTGGTGCCGAGCGGTTCGTGCAAGAGATCAAGACGACCGCGAGCCTCCAACACCCGAACATTCTCCCGCTCTTCGATTCGGGCGAAGCCGAAGGCTTCCTCTATTACGTAATGCCCTACATCGAGGGCGAGACGCTCCGCGAGAAGCTGGACCGCGAGACCCAACTAAGCATCGACGAAGCCGTGAAGATCACGACCGAGGTAGCTGATGCGTTGGACTCGGCACACCAGCAGGGCGTAGTCCACCGCGACATCAAACCCGAGAACATCCTGCTGCACAACGGCCGTCCGATGGTGGCGGACTTCGGGATCGCCTTGGCGGTGAGTGCAGCGGCTGGCGGACGAATGACGGAAACGGGCCTCTCCCTAGGGACGCCGCACTACATGTCGCCCGAGCAAGCGACGGCGGAGAAGGATCTCACGAGCCGAGCCGACATCTATTCGCTTGGCAGCGTGCTGTACGAGATGCTGACAGGCAGCCCACCGCACGTGGGCGCCTCGGCTCAGCAGATCATCATGAAGATCGTGACCGAGGAGGTCCGGCCCGTCACGCAGGTGCGGAAGTCGGTGCCGCCACAGGTTGCCCGCACCGTGGCCAAGGCACTGGAGAAGTTGCCCGCGGATCGCTTTTCGAGTGCCCACGAGCTTGCGGAAGCCCTGAAAGGACGCGTGATTCTCGCAGCCGGCCCGGACCAGGGCGGCGGGTTGGCAACGGCGCCGGCTGCGATTGGGTGGCAAGCACGGGTCCGCGATCCGTTCTGGATCGTGCCCATGGCCGTAGCCGCCGCTGCGGTCGTTGCGTCCTGGGTGTCCCGACCTGATGCTCTGGATCCGCGTCCGCTGCTTGCCGAGTTGGAGCCTCCGCCGGGAACCGAATACGCGGAGCAACAGTTCGCGGCGCTGTCACCTGACGGTGGTCGCCTCGCGTTCATCGCGCTGGGATCGAGCGGCGGCCGACAGATCTGGATCCGTGATCTCGAGACGGGCCGCGTGGATTCGTTTCCGACCACGCGCGGAGCGGAGGCCCCCTTCTGGTCCCCGACGGGTCGCTCGCTCGGGTTCTTCCAACGGGGTGCGCTGTGGCGGCTGGAGCTCGATG
>JBDHAI010000325.1:0-3268 GCA_039588155.1 Gemmatimonadota bacterium
GCGTGATGATGTGCATCACACCCTTGTCCACGTTGGGACCGTAAAGGGCTGACCCCGGGCCGAGCACCATTTCGATTCGGTCGATATCGTCGTTGATCGTCGGGATCAAATTGTACGCGTTGATGCGGAGCGATGGCACCGAAGCCCAGCGGTTGTCGGTCATCACAAACATCGCCCCGGAAAAGACATTGTTGAAACCGCGGGCGACCACGTTGTGCTGCGAGAGACCGGTCGTGACGTTGTCCACGCCGGGAAGGCCGAGAACGTGGTCCACGGTGGAGTTGGTGGTCTTCTCCGCGATCTCTTCCTGGGTGATCGTGTTGACGGTCGACGGCGACTCGAGCGCCTTCTCCTGCCCGCGTGACACGCTCACGACGATGGGGTTGAGCCGGAACGCATTCGAGACGAGCTCGATCGGCCCGGTATTGAGGGTCTCGGCCCCCACCGAGATCCGCTGCAGCCGGCGGGTTTCGTACCCGAGCGTCGAGATGACGAGCGTGTACCGCCCCGGTTCGACCCCGGTGATGCGGAAAGTACCGGTCTCATCGGTGGTGGCGCTTTTGACGACGCTGCCGGCGCCGGTCGCCAACTCGACGATAGCGCCGGAGAGCGGTTCCTGGATCTCGGCGTCGACGATCTGGCCTGTCACGATTCCGTCCTGGGCAAAGCCTGGACGTTGTGCGGAGAGGACCAGAACCAGACTGGCGGCCAGGCAAGCCAGCCAGCGGTTGAGCGTACCTCTTCGTCGCGCGGGTTGCACGGGACTCGTGTGCGTCATCGTTCCCTCCGTGCAGACGGCTGGTTGTGTGCTCCCGGATTTCGAGTGGAGGACTGCGGGAGCAATATTGCGCATTTCGACGGCTATGGCTAGCCACGCCGGCCCAGGCCACCTAGCCGACGCCCCACGGCCCGGGCCGCGAAGCGCAACCTGTCGGGCCAGGGCAAGCGGGCGAAGTTGGCGACGACGACGCCCCGCGTGAAATACGTCGGCTGCGAGTAGTCGATGGCGACCTCGACCAAGACGGGCCGGCCAGCGTCGTGCAGCGCACGGGCTTGGCCGAGGATCTCTGTGACTTGTTGATCGTTCGTCATCGGCAAGTACTCGACTCCCATGGCGCTGCAGAGCGGAGCGAGATCGTAGTCGGGCAGACTGCTGGCGGTCTTGCGCGCTAAAGCGGTTTGCTGGAACTGGGCGATCTGCGCGAGTTCCTTGTCGCGCAGCACGAGAATGGTGACGGGCAGCTGCAGCTGCGACGCGGTGAGGAGTTCGAGCCCGGTCATGAGGAAAGCACCGTCCCCGGCCAGGGCAACGGCTCGGGCGTTGGGGCAGGCGAGCGCCGCGCCGAGGGCTGCGGGTACGGAGTAACCCATACAGGAGTAGTCGACCGGCGCCAGGAAGAGGCCGGGGCGCTCGACGCGCAGGTGTTCCATGGCGAGAAAGGTGCCGTTGCCGCTGTCCGTGGTGTAGATCGTATCGGGTCCGTACTGCTCTTGCAGCGAGCGAAGCAACCGTGATGGAGTGACTCGGTGGGTGCTAGGTTTCGCTTGTTGCTCGTCCGCGATGGCCTCGTTCCCTTTGCGGATGGCTTCGTGTAGAGAGCTTTTCTTGGCCCGCGGCTCCAGTTGGTCCAACAGTGCCAGCACGAAAGCGCGGGCGTCGGCGGGCACCTTGACGCGGGCCGGGTAGTTGCGACCGAGGACATTCGGGTCGATGTCCGCGTGGATGAGCGGGCCGGGAGGTGTCAATCCATAGCTGCCGGTCCCCACCTCGGCGAAGCGGCAGCCGATGGCCAACGTCAGGTCGCAGCCGTCGGCGATACTGCGCACCTGCTTCGGCGCGGCGCGGCCGAACCCGCACCAGAGCCACAGCGGGTGGCTCTCGGGGAAGACGCCCTTGCCCTGGATGGTTGTCGCCACCGGACTCTCGAGGCGCTCGGCCAGCCTGACCAGGTCGGAGCCGGCCTGAGCGGCGCCGAGCCCGAGGTAGAGGAGTGGTTGGCGGCTCCGGGCCAGGAGATCGCAGGCGCTGTCCAGCGCTTCGGTGTCGGGGCGGGCAGGCTGCGGGGCCTCGTCGGTCCATGCCTCGAAGCCGGGCTCATGCCGAAACAGGTAGTGGTTGACCGGGATCTCGACGAAGACGGGGCCGGCCGGTGCGGTGCGGGCGATACGGCAGGCGCGACGGATCGTGGCATAGATCTCGGAGCCGTTCTCGGGTCTCAGCTGCGCCTTCGACACCGGGCGGACCATTCCCATCTGGTCCACATCGTGAAGTTGAAAGCTCTTGCTTCCGGCGTCCGTTCGAATGCCACAGCCCAACACGAGTATGGGGATGCCGTCGAGGTACGCCTCGGCGATCCCGGAAAGGGCATGCGTGAGCCCGGCGCCCGGCACGACGTTCACGCAGCCGAGCGCCTGCGAGGACCGCGAGACCGCGTCCGCCATGAACGACGCGCTTTGCTCGTCGGTGACCAAGATGGGGCGAACCGAAGCGGAGCGGCTGAGCGAGTCGTAGAGCTCGATGTTGTGAGTACCGGGAATGCCGAAAGCGAACGGTATCCCCTCGTCCTCGAGAGCGCGGACGACGATATCGCCACCGCTCACTCTACCCACGAGTCGCTCCTGCGCCGACCAGGTCGGTGGCCTGCTGCCGGATGTGCTGCGCGACCCGATCGGCCAGAGCCATGATCGTCAGGTAGGGGTTGATCTCAACCGAATCCGGGAAGAGGCTGGCGTCGGCGACGAAGAGCCAGGGTACCCCGTCGACGCGACCATAGGAGTCGGTCACCGAATCATCGGCGGTGAGGCCCATACCGCATCCGCCCATCAGGTGGGCGGCCGACACGGTGGTGGAGCCGGGGCGGAAATAGCGCTCCTCAACGAGTTCTTCCAGGCGCTCGGCGTCTGCCGCCGTCACCACGGGGTTGGCGGCCGCCGGCACGTGCACGCGCTTGGCGCCGGCGGCGAAGAAGATGCGTGCCGCCGCGAGCGTGCCGCGGGAGAGCGCCCGCCTGACGTCTGGAGTGAAACGATAATGCACGACCGGGCGGCCGCGGCGGTCCACGCTGACCCGATTGTGCGAATCCGCCCGATCGATGGCGAGCAACAGGATCATCTGGAGATGGGTGAAGGCTCGCATGAACCCGGCATGCGGCTCGCCGAATCCCGAGAGCGCTTTCGCTGTCGTGAACGGAAAGTACATGCACGTCTCCAAGATGAACTTCTCGCTCTCCGCGAACTCGTCCAGGTAGTAGCTCTTGGGGTGACCGAT
>JBDHAI010000326.1:0-4275 GCA_039588155.1 Gemmatimonadota bacterium
GCAAGCCACGCCTGAGGCCACGGAAGTCCCCGCAGCGGCTGGAGGTCCGATTGACGCGGCGCTCGCCGCCGAAGGCGAATCGTTGATGCAGGCGAAGGGCTGCACCGCCTGCCACACCATCGGAGGGGGACGCCTGGTCGGTCCCGATCTGGCCGGCGTCACCGAGCGACGCAGCGCCGAGTTCATCGTCGGGATGATCGTCAACCCCGACTCGATGCTGGCCAACAACGAGACGGCCAAGCAAATGCTGGCGGAGCACTTCACGCCCATGGCCAACCAGGGCGTCACGCAAGAAGACGCGCAGGCACTCCTGGCCTATTTCCGCAGCCGGGACGCGGGTTAGCCGGACCGTCGCGCAGGGCTCCGCCCGAGCTGCCGGGGGGTTCTAGACGCCCCGATTCGCTGCTCTCGCCAGGCGAGGGTGCGGGCCGGGGCGATCGCCTTGGGGGGTTGCCGGGGAAGAAAGACGATATTATCATGACGAACAATTAATCATATGGTCATGATAAACACACGTTTGCGGACACGCCTCAGGCGAGCTCTTGATCTCTAAGACCAATCAGTACGCCCTCCGGGCGGTGCTGTACCTGGCTCATGTACCTGGCTCAGGACGACGGCGCCGCTCCGGTCCGGGCGAGCGAAATCGCCAACGGGCTCGGCCTGCCGGCGAACTACCTGTCGAAGATCCTCCACTCCCTGGCCCGCACGGGGGTGTTGGAATCGGAGCGCGGGCCCCGGGGTGGTTTCCGGCTCGCCCGTGCGCCGGCGGAACTGTCGCTCGCTGCGGTGATGGCGCCATTCGACCCGCTGATCAGCCAGCGCACCTGCCTCCTGGGTCGATCTGAGTGCTCGGACGATGCGCCCTGTCGGGTGCACGAACGTTGGAAGAAGGCTTCCGATCCGGTCGTGGACTTCTTCAACGAGACCATGATCGCGGACCTGTTGGGCAAAGTGGATCTGTGCCCCTGAAAAGGGGATCCTGGATGAACGCGATGTGGGAGTTCATACCCGAACCATCAATCGAGAAGGGGGACTGACAGACCGATGAAAACGAACAAGGGTATCTGGGCGTTGCTGGCCTTGGCGGCCGTCGCGCTAATCGTGGTGGGGCCGCAGTCGTGCGCCCGTGGTCCGGCCGGTGCTTCGGTCGGCGATCTGGCCCGAGAGCGTGGGCTCAATGAAGCGGACATAACGGCCGCACTGAAGAACTACGTGCCGAACGGCCAGATGGAGGAGTAGGTGATGTTTTCGTCCGGTGGACATTCCGGTCAGGTTCTCGTGATCGGGATCCCGTCCATGCGTCTGCTCAAAGTCATCGCGGCGTTCACGCCGGAGCCCTGGCAGGGCTTCGGGTATGGCGCCGGTGGGACCATGGAGACCTTGGAAGGTGGCTTAGTCAACGGGAAGGAGGTCTTGTGGGGTGACACGCACCACCCGGCGATCTCCGAGACCGACGGGGACTACGACGGCGAGTTCCTGTTCATCGACGACAAGGCGAACGCCAGGATCGCGGTCATCTCGCTGAAAGACTTCGAGACCAAGCAGATCCTTCACAACCCGCTGATGGGTGCGGATCACGGGGCGACGTTCGTCACGCCCAACACCGAGTATGTGATCCAGTCGAGCCAATATGCGATCCCGCTCGACGGCAGTTACGCGCCCATCGAAGAGTACCAGGAGCGCTATCGCGGCGCGGTCACCTTCTGGAAGTTCGACCGCGAAGCTGGCCGAGTCGATCCGGCTCGATCGTTCTCACTCGAGCTGCCCCCGTACTGGCAGGATCTCGCCGATGCCGGCAAGGGTCCCTCGATGGGTTGGGCGTTCCTCGGGTCGTTCAACACCGAGATGGCCACGGGCGGCGGCGAGACCACGGGTGTCTGGTACGAGATGGGCGCCTCGGCGAACGACATGGACTACCTGCACGCGATCAATTGGCAGGCAGCAGAGCGCGTCTTCCAGTCCGGCAACGGGGTGCAGCGTATCCAGGACATGAGCGTGATTCCCCTTGATGTCTCGATCGGCCAGGGTCTCTTGTATCTCATCCCCGAGCCGAAGAGCCCGCACGGTGCGGACGTCACTCCCGACGGCCGCTTCATCGTCACGGCCGGCAAGCTGGACCCGCATGTCTCGATCTACTCGGTCGAGAAGATCCAGAACGCAGTGGCGGCGGAGACGTTTTCGGGTACCGATCCGTTCGGTGTTCCGATCCTCGATTTCGATGCCGTGCTTGAAACTCAGGTCGAGCTCGGCCTTGGGCCGCTGCACACCCAGTTCGACGGCAAGGGTGGAGCTTACACATCGCTGTTCATCGAGTCCGCCGTAGCGAAGTGGAGCCTCGAAGATTGGACGTTGAAGGAGAAGATCGGCGTCCACTACAACATTGGGCACCTCGCCGCGGCGGAAGGCGACACCCGCTCGCCGGACGGCAATTACCTGGTAGCGCTCGACAAATGGTCGATCGATCGCTTCCTACCGGTGGGTCCGCTTCATCCACAGAACTTCCAGCTCATCGATATCACCGGTGACCCGATGCAGCTGCTGTACGACATGCCCATCGGAATCGGCGAGCCGCACTATGCGCAGATCATCAAAGCGGACAAGCTCGACCCCTGGCTGGTCTACCCGGAGTCCGGCTTCAGTCCTCACGAAATGGCGGTCAACCCCAACGCCGTCACGTCAGGTCAGGAGCGGATCGAAAGGTCTGGTAACACGGTTGACGTCTACATGACCGCCATCCGCAGCCATTTCAATCCGGAGCACATCACCGTCAGGCAGGGCGACCGCGTGCGGATTCACCTTTCCAGCCTCGAGAGCTCGCGTGACGCCACGCACGGCTTCGCCATCGACAAATACAACGTCAATGTGAGCCTGGAGCCGCGCGAGTCCGAGGTGATCGAGTTCATCGCCGATAAGGCCGGCGTCTATCCGTTCTATTGCAGCGAGTTCTGCTCCGCGCTCCACCTAGAGATGGTGGGCTACCTCTTCGTACAGCCGTAGGCGACCAGAGGAGATCAGCGATGACTAGGTACGTACTTCCGATCGCTGCTCTCTTGCTGCTGTGCGGGCGCGCCGTTGCCGGCGTGCCCGCCCTCCAGCAGGAAGATGCAAAGGTCAAGGCCGAGAATTGGATCACTCAGGCCGACAGCACGAAGGCGCTCGTCGAAGGTGTGCTCGCCGCGGCCGTGGATGCCGGCGCCGCCGAACATGCGGTGGCGAAGGATCAGGTTAACGACGCGCAGCGTTGGGTGGCTGAGGGCGAAAAGGCTCTGACGGCGGCGAAGGAGGCTTTCGCCGCCGAGGATTACGTGAAGGCTGGGAACATGGGTAACCTGTCCTGGCAGTACTACGTCAAGGCAGGCACCGCCGCGGTGCTGGCCAGCAAGCTCGTGAGCGGGGGGACCTGACGATGAGTCCTGTCGACTTGTTCAAGGGGGAGCTGTCGCGTAATGCGCGCATCCTCGTCGCCGTCGCGGCGCTCCTCCTGGTCCCCGCCGCTTTCCTTCCGGTGTGGAAGATCACGCTGCTAGCGCCGCAATATCCGGACGGGCTATCGCTGGTGCTCTACCCGCACAAGGTCGCCGGTGAGATCCAGGAAGTGAACGTACTCAACCACTACATCGGGATGAAGGAGATCGAGCCGAACGAGTTCCCGGAGTTTCGCTTCATTCCCTTCCTCATACTTCGTTTCCTGGCCTTCGCGGTGCTGGCAGCGATGGCGGCTCGGGCTGGATCGATTTCGTGATCTTCGGAATCATCATGCTCGTCGACTTTCAGCATTGGTTATACGAGTACGGACACACGCTCTCGCCGGACGCGCCGATTCGGATGGAGCCCTTTACGCCGAAGTTCATCGGCACCACGCAGGTCGCCAACTTCACCGTACAAAGCTGGCCTGCGGCTGGAGCCATCTTGATGGGCATCGCCGGATCGCTCGGGCCCGTCGCGCTCTTCCTCGATTGGCGACAGCGCCACACGAAGGGAGCAGCTTAGAGCCGCATGGTCGTCTGGGCTGCTCTTTTAGCCGTCGCTCAAACGCTCCAGGTGGGGCCAGGAGCGCCGTACTCGAGCATCGGCGCTGCCCTCGCCGTCGCCCGGATGGGTGACACCGTTCGCGTCGCGCCCGGTGAGTACCGGGAAAACCTGATCGTTGATGTGCCCATCGTGTTGATCGGGGAGGGTCGACCGGTCATCGACGGTGGCGGCCTCGGAACGGTCGTCGAGCTACGGGCCTCCAGCCGCATATCGGGATTCGTGATTCGTGGCTCAGGGCGAATT
>JBDHAI010000327.1:0-3228 GCA_039588155.1 Gemmatimonadota bacterium
ATCTCGGCGTTCAACTTCCCGGTCGCCGTCTGGAGTTGGAACACGGCGCTGGCGGTGGTCTGCGGAGACAGCGTCCTCTGGAAGCCATCGAGCCAGACGCCGCTCACCGCCATCGCATGCACCAAGATCGCCGAGCAGGTCTGCCGGGAAAACGATGTGGACCCGGCGATCATGTCGCTGGTGGTCGGAAAAGGATCAACTGTGGGCGATCGATTGCTCCACGACCCGCGCATCCCCCTCGTCTCGGCGACGGGCAGCTGCCAGATGGGCTATCGGGTGGCGCAGGTTGTCGGTAAGCGGCTGGGGCGGACGATCCTCGAGCTAGGAGGTAACAACGCGGTCATCGTGACGCCGAGTGCGAACCTCGAAATGGCGTTGCGGACGATACTCTTCGGCGCAGTGGGTACGGCGGGCCAGCGCTGCACGTCGACGCGCCGGATCATCGTCCACGAGTCGCTGCGTGCGGAGCTGGTTGACCGGCTCGTCAAGGCGTACGCAGGGATATCGATCGGCGATCCACGCGACCGTGATGTACTCATGGGACCGCTCGTCACCCGAGACGCGATCACCGATCTGCAGAACGCCGTCAAGCGGGTGCAAGAGGAGGGCGGTGAGATTCTCTACGGCGGCGAGCCGCTGGACGGGCCCGACTATCCGGGCGGCCACTATGTGAAGCCCTGTATTGCCGCGGCGAAGAACGAGTATGATATCGTGCAGGAAGAGACCTTCGCGCCCATCCTCTATATCATAGGGTACGGTGACAGGTCGTCGACACCTCAGCAGGCGGTGGACGAGATTGATGAGGCCATAGCTCTGCACAACGGCGTGCCCCAGGGGTTGTCGTCATCGATCTTCACCGAGAACGTACGTGAGGCGGAGACCTTCCTCTCGCATAGGGGCAGCGACTGCGGTATCGCCAACGTGAACGTCGGGACGAGCGGAGCCGAGATCGGCGGCGCCTTTGGCGGTGAGAAGGAGACGGGTGGCGGCCGCGAGTCGGGCTCCGATTCGTGGAAGGCGTATATGCGTAGGCAGACGAATACGGTCAACTGGAGCACCGAGCTACCACTGGCGCAGGGTCTGACGTTCGGCGACTGATGAGGTGGAGCGGGTAACCTAGAAGCTAGCGGGAATCTTCGGCGACAGACCGGCTGCCGCGAAGTTGTCGCTGCGTTCCTACCTGTCGCCCGACTCGGCACCTACGGCCGCGGCTGGTTCGATCCCGGCTTCGCGATGGACCGCCGCGCTTTCGAGAACCGAGGCAATGCGGTCAACTGCCTCGTGCATCTGGTCCTTAGTCGCTTCGTACGCCGAGCGATCTCCCTCGGAGTACTGGCTGCTGAGGCGGCGAACGAGCTCGATGAAACCATCGGTCTCACTTCGCAGACCGACGTTGCCGCGCCGGTCGGGCATCAACCGATGCGCCAGACCCCAAACGCCCACCTGGTTGATGAGGATTCCGAGCGCAACGACGATTATCTGCATACGCGCTTCGGCGATGAGTAGAACCTGAAGCAGGATCAGGATAACGCCGCCCAGCGCGAGGGTCTTGTCCAGCGTCGAACGGTTGAGTCCGTGCATGCCGGTTGCCTCCTCGGTTGCGGTTCTGGGCTGTTGCGGGCCGATAGGGCCACTTCGGGTTGGTACGAGGGACTGTGTAGAATCAGGGGGAGAACTAAAGATATACTGTCCTCAGCTCGGATTCAACTTCCTCGTCAAGTTCTCTAGCATGTCCTTCGTCATGGCTTCAAGATCAAAATCGGGTTTCCAGTCCCACTCCTCGCGGGCCGCCGTGTCGTCCAGAGAGTTGGGCCACGAGTCGGCGATAGCCTGTCGCACGGGGTCGACTTCATAATCGATAGTGAAGCCCGGTATGTGCTTCCGGATTTCAGCGGCGAGCTGTTCCGGTGTGAAGTTGAACGATGTCACATTGAAGGCGTTTCGGTGCACGAGCCGTGCGGGTTCGGCTTCCATCAGGTCGATGGCTGCCTTGATCGCATCGGGCATATACATCATGTCCAAACACGTGTCGGGACCCAAGAAGCAGGAGTAGCGTTCGTTTCGGATCGCTTCGTAGAAGATCTCGACCGCGTAGTCCGTCGTGCCGCCGCCCGGTGGCGCGACGTAAGAGATGATGCCCGGGTAGCGCACGCCGCGTGTATCCACGCTAAAGCGATGGTGATAGTAATCGCAGAGCAGTTCGCCGGCGACTTTGGTCACGCCGTACATCGTGGTCGGGCGCTGCAACGTGTCTTGTGGGGTGCCGTTCTTCGGGGTACTCGGTCCGAAGGCGCCGATCGAACTGGGGAAGAAAACGGCGCAGCGGTTCTCGCGGGCCACCTCGAGCACACGATAGAGTCCGCCCATATTCACGTCCCAGGCCACGTGCGGTTTTCCCTCAGCAGTGGCCGATAACAGTGACGCGAGGTGGTAGACCGAGCCCACGTCGTACTTGCGAACCACCTCGTCGACCATGCGACGAACCGTGACGTCGAGGTACTCGAAAGGCCCATCGCCGTGGGCGGCCTTGGCCGGCATACGGATATCGGAAGCGACAACGGTCTCCTCGCCGAAGCGCTGACGCAATTCCGTGACCAGCTCGGAGCCGATCTGACCGAGTGCCCCCGTGACCAGGATTCTTCTCAAGCCGACCTCCGTCTATTGATCATCCCCTAGGTTAGGAGCTTTCTTCCCTTCGCCGCGCGCACGAGGTCATCGCGGAACCGCGGATCGGCAATAGCGATCAGAGCTTCCGCCCGCTCGCGCAGGTTCTTCCCGAACAGGTTCGCCACGCCGTGCTCGGTGACGACATAGTGCACGTCGGCGCGGCTCGTGACCACCCCTGCGCCCTCTTTGAGGAAGGACACGATTCGCGACATACTGCCGCTCTTCGCCGTCGCCGGCAGCGCGATGATCGGCCGGCCGCCCTTCGACTTCGCCGCGCCGCGAATGAAGTCCACCTGTCCGCCGAAGCCCGAGTAGATGTAAGGACCGATCGAATCGGAACAGATCTGTCCCGTCAGATCTACCTCTATGGCGGAGTTTACCGCCACCATGTTGTCGTTCTGGCTCACAATGAAGGGGTCGTTCACGTAGTCGACCGGGTGCGCCTCGATCAAGGGATTGTTATCGAGAAAGTCGTACAGCTCATCGCTACCCAGGGCGAACGTCAGTACTACCTTCCCCGGGTGCAGGTTCTTCTGGGTGCCCGAGACCACGCCTCGCTGT
>JBDHAI010000328.1:0-5016 GCA_039588155.1 Gemmatimonadota bacterium
ACAGCCTCGTCGGGATTGCCCTCCCAGCTCCAGCGTCGGCCCGATCTGCGCAACGTCCCGCCTCGCTCGAGACCGCCCAATGTCGACCACAGCGTACCAGGCACGCCGCGGCTTTGGCCTACCAGCCAGTCGAGCCACTCAACAGGCACCGCGCCGCGGGTGGCACTCTCAACCGCCTCACGCACTTCGTCGATGGACAGGGCGGGGAGCTCGATGCGCCGCCCGACGCCAAGTCGCTCCGCTTCCAAGATCAGATCTCCAATGGCCGTCGGTAACCGGCCCTCCTTGGAACGCACCGCGGCAACAAAAAGGGTTCGCGTACTTGCCAGTCGCTGAATCAGTGCAAAAGCGCCGGTGAGATCTTCGTTGTCGCCGCGATCCAGACTGTCCAGGATGATTAACCGCGGATCGAGCGATCCGTACTCCATGAGGAGGCGAACCGCTTCGGTCGCAGTGTCGGTGGGAGAGCGTCGGCCTCTGGAATCCGCCTCGGGGACTTCTTTTGTCCTGACGGCCTTCACCGTGCGCCAGGCCGCGGTAAAGACGGCACCTATCTGCGTGACATCGAGCCACTCCATCGCGACCTTCGCGGCCGATCGCTTCAAACGGTGTCCGCGCGTGAACAATCTCGCGAGCTCGAGCCACGTCTTCTCTCCGGATTGGGCGCAGTCAACATTCTGGGCCTCCAGGTCGCGGTGGCTTCGGTACGCTAGCTCTTGCAGGACCCCCAAGAGTGCGGTCTTACCCGATCCGGCGGATCCCAGCAGAAAGATCGCTCGGCCCTCCGAAGCCACCGCGGCCTGCATGTCGAGGACGAGTTGATCGAGGAGCAATTGCCTCCCGACGAATGGTGTTGGACCTGACCAGGTTTGGTGTGCCAAGCGATTCACCCAGGCTTTGACCGTAGTATGTCAGGGGTGCGCCGGAATATGCTCCACCTGTAGTACGCGTGTCTACTGGCGAGGATTGTGCTCGCCTTCGCGACGTTGCAGCTTAAGGAGCGATGGGAATCATCGAATTCGGCGCGTTGGTGGTCTTGGCGGCTGTGGTCGCGGTGATCGGCCAGTTCCTGCTGGGCTATTCCCGGGGCGGAATGCCGGCCGCCGTGGTGGCGGCCTTTCTTGGCGGCGTGGCCGGCCCCTGGGTCGCAAACCGGTTGGACTGGCCCGAGCCGCTGCTCGTGCCCCTCGGCGACGTGCAGTTCCCCCTCGTCTCCTCAGCGATCGGCGCTTTTGTCCTGGTGGCGCTCGTCAACCTGGCCACGAAGAAGCGGAAGTTCTGAGCTCGTGAGCGCCCTCCACCCTGTCAGTAGCCGATGCCGATTTCGGTGTGAATTACTATGTCGGTGCGGCGATTTCGTGCCCGGCCGTCCTGCGTGTCGTTGCTGGCCACTGGCCGAGACTCTCCGTAGCCGATCGCCTCGACGAGCGGCGGCTGCAGTCCGGGGTTGCTGAGCAGGTAGCTGCGAACCGCCTCCGCCCGTTGCTGAGAGAGCTGCAGGTTCGTCCTATCGCTTCCAAACGAGTCGGTGTGCCCCTCGACACTGACCCGGGAACCCGGGAACTCGAGGATCGCCCGCTGAACCCGATCAAGCACACCGCGATGCTCCTGTTCGATAGTCGATTTGCCTACTGGAAACGTGAGGCTGATTAGACGGATGATGACGTCGCCGCCCTCGCGAATGACCCGAGCTTCTTCGGCATTGAACATACGCTCGACCGTCGTGAACTTCTGGCGCAATCGCGCCTGGTCCTCCATGCGGGCCAGCAGAGCGCCTCTTTCCTCCTCCAGTCCGCCCAGCTCCTGCTCCAGCTCTCCCATCCGGGCGACGATGACCGCCGTGCTGGCCTCCAAGCTGGCCAGTTCGGCCTCACGCTCTCGCAGGCTGCGTCCAAGTTCGGCGAGGCTGTCCTGGTAGAGCTCGACGCGGTCGACGATTTCTCCTGTCGTCTCCGTCATGCCCTCCTCGAAGTGGGGAGCGACCTCCACCGCGCCGGCAATTCTGGCGAGCTCTTGCTCGCTCGCGAGCATCACGTCCTCGAAGGTCATCTCCTTCTTTTCGACGGCGCGAATGATCGTGCCGAGGTAGATGGCGTGCATCGCCTCCATCTTGGCCTGCTGCGCCAGCCAGCGCGCCTCGTCGGTATCGTAGCGACTCTCGCTCAACAGCCGCTCGGCCTCCGTGACCAATACCTCCGCACGTGCCAGCGTCTTGGCAGCGCGCTTATGCACGTCGCCGTCTCGCGCCTGCCGAATAAGGTCACGGGTCTCCCGCAGGTAGTTCGTCTTGATGGCCTCGAGCTCGGCGTTCCGGTAGAGTGACTCCGCCTCCTGCGCTCCTTTACGGGCGTCCTCCACATCTCCGCTTTCGTGCTCGCGGGCAGCCCGCTCGAAGCGCTCGTTGGCCGCGACCAAAAGCTCGGGCGCGAAATTCTGGGCCTCAGCGGACTCCGCGTCGTCTCGCGCCGCCAGGGCCGTAGACAGAATCGGGTAGGCCATCTGCGCCAGGCTTCTGGCTTCCTCGAAGTAGTCGGCAGCGCTTTCCAACTTCTCCTTGTAGTCCTCCGGACTTCGACCGCGCTCGAAGTCCCGGGCCGCCTCCTGGTAGCGCTTCATCCCGTCGCCGAAGGTTCGGGGCGCCAGTACTTCGGCGCGGGCCTGCCTCGCACGCTCCAACGCTCGGTCTGCATCTTGGAACAGAGACGATCTGGTCACCTGCTGCGCCTGGGCCATCGCGCCATCGACAAAGTTCAGCGCGCAGGCCGCGGCGATAGCCACAGCCCAGAAAGAAGTGCTACGAAAGCGGCTCATTCTCTCAACTCCTATCGCCGACAATCGGGTCTAAGTTCTGGTTGCCCATTAAGACTGATATTCTAGCACCCTCGAGCGCTCGGCCCAACCGCCCTGAGCTCGGCACGATTGCAGCGGGCCACATCATTAGAACTTTCCTTGCATCAGGCGCGGCTTTTCGCGATGTTCCGCGGACCCTCTACTCAAAAAGAACGAGAACTCGAGAACGCCCCATGTCTGTACGAGTACGATTCCTCCGCAGTTCAGCCTCGGTTCTGCTCGCGATCGGCGGCATCGCCGCTCCCGTGAGCGCCACGGCGCAGCAAGTCACCCCGAGCGTCGGGGCGCCGCTCTCCGAAGTCTATCGTGAGGCAGCTGACAAGATTGTCGCCGCCGCCCTTTCCGACAGCTTCGCCTACGAGCGTTTGACCGTGCGGGGGGACGAGTCTTTGGAGCTCGTGCTACCGCGGCGTGAGAGACTGCCGATGCTGGGCTTAGGCGGTAGCGTGGGTACACCAAAGGAGGGTATACGAGCCGAGGTACTGGTCGTGAACAGCTTCGAGGAACTCGAAGCGCGAGGGTTCGAAGCGCGCGGCAAGATCGTCTTGTTCAACGCGCCTTTTACCAGCTACGGAAGGACGGTGACCTACCGGGTGATCGGCGCATCTGCTGCCGCACGGGCCGGAGCCGTAGCGAGTCTTATTCGTTCGGTTACGCCGTTCTCACTCAAGACTCCGCACACCGGGCAGATGCGCTACGACCCGAACACGCCACAGATCCCTCACGCGGCAATCACGCTCGAGGACGCCGACATGCTCCAGCGGATGCAGGAGCGAGGGGAGCGGATCGAGGTCATCCTCAAGATGGAGGCCGAGACGCTCCCGGACGTGAGGTCGCGCAACGTGATGGGCGAGATCATCGGCTGGGAGAAGCCCGAGGAGATCGTTGTATTGGGTGGGCACATCGATTCCTGGGATGTGGGTCAGGGCGCGATGGATGATGGGGGAGGTAGTGTCGCCGCTTGGGAAGCAGTGAGGCTGCTGCATGTTCTGGGTCTACGTCCGCGTCGAACGATACGGGCGGTGATGTGGACTAACGAAGAAAACGGGCTGCGCGGGGCGCGTGCTTATCGGGACATGCATCTCTCTGAGGTCGCCAATCACGTGTTGGCCATCGAGTCGGACGGCGGAGTTTTCAAGCCGTTGGGCTTCGGGTTCAGCGGCTCCGACGAGGCTTACAGTATCGTTCGTGAGATCGGCACGCTCCTCGACTCCATCGACGCAGGTGAGATTACTCGCGGTGGCGGTGGCGCCGACATCGGCCCGCTCATGAGGGACGGCGTGCCGGGGATGGGTCTGCGCGTCAGTGGACAGAAGTACTTCTGGTACCACCACACCGACGCCGACACGATCGACAAACTCGATGCTCGGGAGATGGCAGAATGTGTGGCGGCCATGGCGGTCATGGCGTACGTCGCTGCTGACATGCCGCGGAGGTTGCCGCGTTGATCCAGCGCGCTTTCCCTACTCCGTAGTAAAGCCAACCTGCTTATGGCTCCCATCACAGAACGGCTTCTTCGCTGACGCACCGCAGCGGCAAAGAGCGGCCTGCGCATCGTGGAAACTCGAGGTCTTGCCGTCGGCGCTCCGCACCTCGAGCGAGCCCTTCAAGACGACGGGGCCATTGGGAAAAGCTTTGACGACGAGCTTGCCACCTGAGGTGAACACCTCCGGCTTCGCTCTCGCTTCGGCGATCGCGCCTGCGTGTCTAAAGCCGGCATCAGAGTGGCGCCCATCGCAAAAAGGTTTGTTCTCCGATGCGCCGCAGCGGCAGAGCGCGACACGGGTATCGCCCAACACGATCGCGCCATCGCTGTCCACGATCTCGATATCACCCGCCAGATAGACCGGTCCGTCCGCCTCGAGCATCGCTGTGTTCTGCGGTGGAGCGGCTTCCGCCGCGCCGCCGTCCCTACGCTCGAATTGGAGCGCACCGGTTGGGCAGCGGGAGACGACGTCCGCGACCTGGTCGGCTGTCGCTCCGTTGGGGTCGACCCAAGGACGGCGATCAGGCTGGAAGACGCCAGGTAAGTTCGTTGCGCAGACCGCAGCGTGGATACAACGCTTCACATCGTATCGAATCACGACATCATCACCTTTGTACTCGCTGACTTTCTCACTCACTGCAGCGGCTCCTTCCGGCTAAGGCTTACGTGTAGCTCATGGG
>JBDHAI010000329.1:0-3217 GCA_039588155.1 Gemmatimonadota bacterium
ACGGACTGTCCTCCGGCGACAACGTTCGTCCCGCCGCGAGAGTCTCGCTCACCCAACGATAGCTCGCTTCATCCTGAAGCCTCTTCTCTTCCGACCGCTTGCGCAAGGACGCCATGGCGAGACGCAGTCGCGGGTTGTCCCGCAGCTGTGCCCGGTGACGGTCGAGAAAAGCCCAATACAAGCCAGTGATGGGGCAGGTGGTCTTGGGGTCGAAGCGACAGCTCGTGCAATAATCGCTCATGCGCTGAATGTAGGCCGCGCCGGACACGTAGGGTTTCGTCGTCATTAGACCGCCCACCGCGAAGCTTCCCATCCCGAGCACGTTCGGTTCGACCACCCAATCGTAGGCGTCCGCGTAGGCGACCCAGAACCAGTCGGCGAGCTGGCGCGGTGAGACGTCCATCAGCGTGGCAAGGTTGGCCAGCACCATGAGCCGCGTGATGTGATGTCCGTAGGCGCTTCCCCACACCTCGGACACCACTTGATCCAGGCACTGCAGACCGGAGGGCGTGCCCCAGTACGTCGACGGCATTGGACTCTCACTCGCCAACGCCGAGGGTGCGGCGCCGCCATCCAGGGCGTCCGGGCTCTCTGTCTCGTCTTCGCGCCAAGGCGCGCCGGCCCAGCCGGCGTAGCCGCCGTCTCCTGGTCGTTGGGCGACCGCAGGCGATCCCGACGGCAAGACTCGGAACCCATCGGTGGCCTCGTGCACGTGCCGGACGAACTCACGCCAACCGAGGATCTGACGTATGAAGCCCTCCAGGCTCGCAAGCGGCAGGTCCAGCTCGAGCGCCTGACGGACGACCTCCGCCGGCAACAGGCGATGAAGGTTGAGCAACCCCGATATCCGGGTATGGAACAGGCTGGCCGATCCGAGCGACATGGCGTCCTGGTAGGGGCCGAAGTCGGCCAGGCACTCACGTTGGGCCCAACCCCAAAGCGCTTGGGCGTCGGCGGACGTGGCCGGCAGGGTCGAGAGATCCAGGCGGCCCGGGTGGCGCGCGAAGCGACCCTCAACGAGATCGCCGACCTCGCTTTTCACATCGTCCAGCGGGAAGGTCGGAAGATCGGGCGCTGGCGGGTCGCCGCTCCAGGCCCTGCGATTCTCGGTGTCGAAGCTGAACTTGCCGCCGCGCGGTACCTCGCCGTCCATCAGTATGTCGGTTGCGCGCCGCACGTGACGGTAGAAGGAATCCATCCGCCACGGGGGCGTGCTCCGAGCCGCCTGAAACTGCTCGGTCGTTGTGAGCCACCCTTCGTGCGCGACGAGCTCAAGCCTGCCGTCGGCGATGAGGGGTTCCAGGTCGGCCCTCAGCTCGCGCTCCGCCGGCCGCATCGCGGTCAGACCTCCCAGCTCGGAGACGACTTCCGATAGCACCTGGCTGTATGGAGCATGCGTGTGCACGTAGCGGACGGCCACGCCGCGGGCGGCTTGCTCTAGGGCGAAGTGCCGCTGGTTGGCCAACACTAAGGCCAGCTTCTGCTTGTGATAGGGACGGCGACCCGCTTTCCAACTGTTCTCGACCAGCACGATTCCCAGATCGCGAGGGTTACCTCGCGCCAGTGGGCCGATTCGATCCGTCAGCTGGTCATAGGGGACGTAGAGCCAGCGGCGTCCGATCGGCTCGGGTTTCCTATCGTTGATCAGTTGGTGGAACGAACTCACGCGGAGTAACGGGCCAGGTAATCTGAGAGTTTGAGCTTTCGAACGGTGTTTTCCGAGCTCATGTAGCGGATCTTGCCAAATATCGGCCGCTCGGGACCCCAGGCTCGGTCGTAGCGACCGAGGCACCAGAAGATGCCGCTGTACGAGTTGGGATCCCGGCCGTCGAGGGCGTACTTGTTGTTGAGCTCGACCATCACGGCCAAGGCGTCTTGCGGCGTTGGGCTCCACTCCAAGATCTTCTTGCCCCACAGCATACGCAGATAATTGTGCAAGATCCCGTCACGGCGCAGCTGGGTCTGAGCGGCGTTCCAAACGGGGTCGTGAGTGTCGGATCGCTCGAGCTCTTCGAGCGTATAGACATGCGGCCGCGGGTCCTTGACGTGCTCCGCCAGCGTGGCCTGTGCCCACTCGGGGAGCGACTCGTAGCGGTCGTAGTCCCGGCTGCGCGCACACATGTTGAATCCCAGCTCCCGCCAGGTGACGAGCTGGTCTAGGAACGCCTCCGCGCTCTCGCTCACACCCCACCAACCGCTCCGTTTCCCCGAGGCGTCGGGTCCCAGCTGATCGACGTCCCAGTCCTCCTGGGCCATGATCTCCGCGAACACCGCGTGGCTCGATAGATGACCGAAGTGCAAGTAGGGAGACAGCACGCTGGTCGCTTCCAGGTCCGGGTGATTGCGGTCTTCTGCGTAGCGGGCCAGTCGGTGCTGGAGAAAATCGTCGAGTCGCCGACTCGCTTCACGCGCACCGCCACGCGTCTCCACGATTTCGACGCTGTGGTCGACGGGCAGCGCCTCGAGGTCGATGGCCGACCCGCTCATCAGCTCCGTCGCCGCGTTCGGCCATACGCCCGTCGCCTCGACCGGCAGTTCGTCCAGCTTGGGAATCGACAGTCCACGAAGCGGGTCGGGCGCCGGAAACTCGCTCAGGTGCTCCCGCAAGTTCTTCTGAAGAAAGCGGCGGAATGCGTAAGCGGTTCCGAACACGCGATCGGCGGCCCGCAGTGGCAGCAGCCCGTTGGAGTCGACGGCTTCCAGACGAACCCGTAGTTGCTTGGCCGCAGCCTCCAGCATGCGGGGTAGGAAGAACGCCGGGTAGTCGTCCGTTACCACCACAGCCGCCTGGGACGCCAATGTCGACAGCAGGCCACGGCCCTGGCCGGGCTCTCCTTCGACATAGGCATAATAGCTTACCGGCGACTCTTCGAACCGGCGTGCGTTGTCCGCCATCCCGTCGAGCACAAAGCTGTGGAGGCGCGAGCTCGCCCAGGGATAGCCCGAGCGCAGCGCCTCGAGCACGACCAGCGGTAGCTTGAATTTCTTCGCCGCGACCACCGCCCGTTGCAGGCTGAAATTGTGCTCGGTGCGGCGGTAGGCGGTCATCCAATACAGTACGAATCGACCGTCCTCAGCGACGGGGGCCGGGTTGCACGCGCGAATGCGATGAGAGGGCACCCGGACCATATTCGACGACCTTTCGAGCTAGAGACCTATTCTCTGCCATTACCCCGAGCTACGTTCACAAGGTCGAGCGCCGAGCGCAACGCCGGCG
>JBDHAI010000330.1:0-3172 GCA_039588155.1 Gemmatimonadota bacterium
GAAGAGGGTCTCGATTCGGCGCCTGGCCCCGCTGCTCCTGGCGGTGGCCGTCATCGCCTGTGGGGATAACACCAGCTCGAGCTTCCCGCGGCCCAGCGAGCCGGTGGAAGCGGGTCTGTACGATATCTCCGGTGGCCCAATCGACCGGGCTAGCGCGCTTAACGTGGTTTCGGGTCGCGGGAACGGCCAGCCCCGAGCCGTGAGGGTGGACGTAACCGATCAGTGGGACATCGGTTTCGGGATCCTCGAAGGCGAGCTCGTCTGGCTGCCTGCCGGGTTCTTCGAGGGGTTCGAGCCCGATGCGGGCATCCTCGAGCTACCGGAGGGCTTCGAACAGCTAACTGAGGCGCCCTCAGACAAGGAGCTGTACGAGAAGGAAGAGCCGGTCCCGCTGAAGGACGGCGGTGTCTATGTCGTTCGCAGCCGGACCGATCCAGCACTTTCGGTCCCTTGCCATATCTTCGCCAAGCTGCTTGTCAGCGCCATCCAAGAAGACCCGACCCGAGTGGATCTCCAGGTCGTCTGGAACCCGAACTGCGATGACCGGAACCTGACTCTCGAGGAGTCGTTGTAGGAAGCGCTCCGGAATTCTGACGTGCTCGACCTCAAACGCATCCGGTTCGAGACCGATACGGTCAAGCAGGCTCTCGACAAGCGAGCCGATCCCTCCTCGCCTTCTTCTGTCGATGAAGTCGTGAACCTCGATGAAGAACGGCGCCGGATCATTCAGAGCGTCGAGCAGCTGAAGGCTCGCCGCAACGCGGCATCGAAGGAGATTGCGGAGCGCAAGAAAGCCGGAGAAGACGCCGCGGCCCTGATTCGCGAGATGAAGGACGTTGCTGACCGAATCTCCGACTACGACGCGCAGCTGAATGGCGCTGAGAGCAGGATCGAGCAGCTACTCCTGACCATTCCCAACACGCCGCTGCCGCCCGTACCCGGGGGCGACGAATCCGCGAACCAGGTCAGCCGGAGTTGGGGCGAGCCCGTCGAGCCGACGGCCTGGCGGAAGCCGCACTGGGATTTGGGCGCTGACCTGAGGATCCTCGACCTGGAACGCGGGGCGAAGATCGCCGGCTCCGGTTTTCCGGTGTACGTCGGTATGGGTGCCCGGCTGCAGCGGGCGCTCGTCTCGTTGATGCTCGATGTCCATACCCGTGACCACGGGTACATCGAGGTACAGCCGCCGTACTTGGTCAAGAGCGAGACGATGATGGGCACCGGGCAGCTGCCGAAGCTCGCCGACGACGCCTACCGTGTAGAGGATGATGATCTTTGGTTGATACCGACGGCGGAAGTTCCGCTCACCAATCTGCACGGCAGTGAGGTGTTAGGGTCGGATGGGATGCCCCGACACTACGTCGCTTACACTCCCTGCTTTCGTCGCGAAGCCGGCGCCGCCGGCCGAGATACGCGAGGAGTATTGCGCGTTCACCAGTTCGACAAGGTCGAGCTGGTGCGGGTGGAGCGGCCTGAGGACTCCGAGGCGGCTTTGGAAGAGCTCACGTCCCAGGCGGAGCGAATACTCCAGTCGCTCGGGCTCGCGTACCGTGTTGTCCTGCTGGCGGGTGGCGACATAGCGCAGTCGAGTGCGATGACCTATGATCTCGAGGTGTGGTCGCCAGGCGTGGAACGTTGGCTGGAAGTGTCTTCCTGTTCCAACTGTACCGACTATCAAGCGCGGCGAGCCAACATCAGGTTCCGACGTGAACGCGGCGACAAGCCGGAGTTCGTTCACACATTGAACGGATCGGGCCTGGCGCTTCCGCGGACGGTCATAGCCGTGTTGGAGAACTATCAGCGAGAGGACGGGAGCGTCGACGTCCCAGAAGCGCTACGACCCTACATGGGCTGCGCACGAATCGGCCCGGCGTGAAGGCTCGACTCTGGTCTGTAGGCCTCGCACTGCTCTTTGGCGCTGTCCTGGTCTGGTACTTGTTCTTCACAAATCAGCTAGTGAACGCCGTGAACGCGGACGCGGCGACCGCCTCACGGATGTACGCTCAAGTACTTCACGGCTTGAGTGACCCCGCGCAGGGCAGCAACTACGAAGTCTTGTTCGATCTGTTGGAGGAGATCAAACAACTCGGCATACCCGTTGTGGTGACCGATCCTGCCGGCCACCCGGCCGCATGTGCGAACCTGCCGTTTGACGCCGATTGCAACGACGCGGGGGATCGGGCGCGGATCTTGGCATACGCCGCCAGGCTAGATCAGCGAAACGCTCCGATCGTCGAGCCCGGCATTGGCGAGTTCCACTTCGGTATGCCGGCTGTGGTAGCGCGCCTGCGTTGGGTGCCCCCGATTCAGGCCGCGACTCTGGTGGTCATCGTGCTGGCTGCCATCTGGATCTTCCATTCGACCGTCCGTGCCGAGCAAGAGCGGGTCTGGTCGACGATGGCCCGGGAGTCCGCCCATCAACTCGGAACCCCGCTCAGTTCTCTGTCTGGTTGGGTCGAGATTTTGAGGATTCCACAGCGGCAGCGCTCCAAGGTCGCCACCGACGATCGGATCGCCCACGAGGTCGAGGTCGATGTAGAGCGGCTCAATAAAGTCTCGCAGCGATTCGAGCTCATCGGTCGTCGTCCTAAGCTGCAGCGCGTCGATGTCGGCGAGGTTCTGCGACGGCTCGAAGAATACTTCTGTGTACGGCTGCCTCGAATGGACCGCTCGATACGCTTGGAGATGGTGTCGCCGCGCGGCCTGGCTCCGGTGGCCGGCAACCCGGTGCTGCTCGAGTGGGCGTTCGAAAACTTGATCAAGAACTCTGTGGACATCCTGGCCGGGCGTGGTGGGCGAATAGAAGTGCGTGCCGACCTGGCTGAAGACCGTCGAGTTCGAATCCGCATCATCGATGACGGGCCCGGCGTCCAGCCGGATTTGCGCAAGAAGATCTTCGAACCTGGTTTCTCCGGCAAACCCGGCGGCTGGGGGGTCGGCCTGACGCTGACCAAACGGATCATCGTGGACACCCATGGCGGATCGATCGAGCTGGGGCGGCGGAAAGCGGGGGCCGAGTTCATCGTGAAGCTGCCGGTAATGTCAGAGGAAACGGCTTGAGGCGTGCCAGCGAGTGACGCGAAGCTCGGCTACCTCGAGTCGCTGAACCCGGAACAGCGAGAGGCCGTCGAGCACTTCGAGGGCCCAATCCTGGTGCTCGCCGGCGCCGGAT
>JBDHAI010000331.1:0-5429 GCA_039588155.1 Gemmatimonadota bacterium
AGCCCCCGCTCGCTCCATCCCTCCAGGAGCAAGCCGTCTACGGCATCGGCGTAGAGTTCCAGCGCTGGGTCCAGAGCGGGGCGATCAACGACCCTCAGCGCCTTCCACACCGCCCAATCGCCGGCCCGTCCAAGGCTCCGGCAATAGTCCGGGCCCTCGACGCCGTGGAGCTGGACCACGGCGAGCTCGAGGTTCCGGGCCAGGCGGACCGCCTCGTCCTCGTCGGCATCGACAAAGACGCCCACGCGCTTTGCGGCGGTCGCCGCCCAGATGCGGCGTGCCTGCTCCTCGGTTCGCCGCCGGGGACTGGGGGCAAAGACGACGCCCAAGTAGTCGGCCCCTGCCTCGTCGGCCTGACGCCCGTCCTCCGGTCGGACCAGTCCGCAGATTTTCGCCTCGATCTTCACGAACGCTCTCGCTTCGCCTGCGACGCCAGCTCCTTGGCCAGGCGTCCGGGTTCCGGGTGCGAAACCAGCGCCCGCCCCACGAGCACGGCGTCGACGCCCAGTGCACCCAGATCCTCGACCTGAGCTCCCGTTGCGATCCCGCTCTCTGCCACCAGGACCCGATCGGCGGGCACCGAGCCCGCCAGCCGCTTGGTCACCTCGAGGTTCGTCTCGAACGTCTGCAAGTTCCGGTTGTTGATCCCGATCACCTCGGCTTGCGCCGTGAGCGCACGCTCCAACTCGCCCTCGTCGTGCACTTCGACCAGCGCAGCCATGCCCACTTCCCCCACCACATCCAAGAGACCGTACAGCTCGGCGTTCGTCAGCGCGCTGACGATGAGCAGCACCGCATCGGCGCCGAACGCCCTCGCTTCATAGATCTGTACCGGATCGAGAACGAAGTCCTTGCGCAGCGCCGGTATCGCCGTCGACCCACGCGCCTGCTCCAGGTCCGCCAGCACGCCGTCGAAGGCGGCGTCCGTCAGCACCGACAGAGCGTCGGCTCCTGCCCGCTCGTAGGTCCCGGCCAGCTCCACCGGATCCAGCTGCGGCCGCAGCGACCCGGCCGACGGCGCGCGTCGCTTGAGTTCGGCGATGAGCGCCACCCGGTCGGGCGGGCGAAGCGCCGCCGCCCAGGGGCGGACCGGGCCCGCATCGGCAGCGGCCGCCTGAAGCTCAGCAAGCCGGGGCCGAAGGGCCGCAATCTCTTCCCGTTTGCGGGCGAGGATCCCGGCCAGGACATCGGCGCTCACTGCGCGATGGACCGGCCCAGGCGAGCCAAAGCGGGGCTTGTGCTTCGGTGCATTTTCGGGTACTTTAGGTTCGGCTCCTGTTCGGGGCCAGCGCGCGGATTGCGCGGCGACCGAGCTGAGGCGGCGCCGACGTCAACGACGATCCCGGAGGCATCATGGCGCTCACGAAGCGGCAGCGAGAGATCCTCGATTTCATCGAGAGCTTCATTCAGAGCTCCGGGTATTCACCCAGCTTCGAGGAAATCGCCAACTTCTTCGGCTACCGATCGTTAGCTACGGTGCACGAGCACCTCTCCAACCTCGAGCGCAAAGGTTACATCCGCCGCAACTACAATGAAAGCCGCTCGGTGGAGCCGCTCGAGGAGGCTCGCGCCTCGGCCGCCGCCGCAGACGTCCCGCTGCTCGGACTGGTGGCCGCCGGCTCTCCCATCGAGGCGATCGAGGCCGACGAATCGGTCTGCGTCCCCGAGGACATGCTGATCGGCCGCGGTCCCCACTTCGTCCTCAAGGTTCGCGGCGATTCGATGATCGATGACCAGATCCGCGATGGTGACTGCGTCGTCGTGGACGGCCGCCAGATCGCCGAGAACGGCGAGATGGTGATCGCGTTGGTCAACGGCGAATCGGCGACGGTGAAGCGCTACTACCGCGAAGGTGACGGCCGCATCCGCCTACAGCCGTCCAACGACACGCACGCGCCGCAGTACTACGCTGAGGACGACGTGAAGCTGCGCGGTGTCGTGATCGGCGTCATCCGCAAGTACTAACGGCGAGGCGGCGCCCTCCGAGGCTCCTCTCCAGCCTCGGCCCCCTACTCTGGCGCCGCCCCTGCCCCCACACCGGTTCCGAACCTGAAGTAACGGTCTTCAGAACTGTTGACAGCGAGTTGACGCCGGTTCGCATCTTGCTCGCCATGGCCAAGCCTGAGCGGTATTATGATGCCATGACAACCAACGGCTTGATGACTGCCGAGGAGCTGCTTCGCCAGCAGCCGCCCCACAAACGTACCGAGCTCGTGAGCGGCCGGATGATCGTGCGGGAACCGGCCGGTCATCGCCATGGCCGGATCGCCGCAGATCTCGCCTATCTTCTGCAGCACCACGTCAAAGCTGAAGATCTCGGCGTCGTTTACGCGGCCGAGACTGGTTTCGTCCTCGCCCGCGATCCGGATACGGTGCGAGCGCCGGACGTGGCCTTTGTGAGCACGGAGCGGTTGCCCGAGCCGGAGCCGAGCGGCTTCGCGGAGCTGGCGCCCGACCTGGTCGTGGAGGTCTTGTCGCCGGACGACCGGCCCGGCGAGGTGCTGGCCAAGGTGGGTGATTGGTTGAGCGCCGGCACGCGCTTGGCCTGGGTGGTGGATCCCGTGCGCCGCCAGATTCGCGTGTACCGGAGAGACGGTAGCCAAACCATGGTCGGTGGCTCCGAACTGCTGGGCGGCGACGACGTTGTACCCGGCTTTTCGTGTCCGGCGGATGCGATCTTCTAGCCGCCGCCTCGCCTAGGGTTCCGACCGAGTCGCCTCGCGAATCCGCTCCAGCGCCGCGAGTCCTTTACCCTCATCGAGTACCGCCTCCGCCTGCTCGAGTCCTTCGTTCAATGAATCCGCGGAGCCGGCGACGACGAAGCCGGCTGCCGCGTTGAGCGCCACCGCCGCTCGGGCAGCGCGCGTCCCCTGCCCTTCCAGGACTCGTTCGATCATGCGGGCATTGTCTTCCGGCTCGGCTCCGGCGAGCTCGGACGCGTTCATGCGATTCCAACCTAACTCTTCCGTCGGGTCGAACACGAACTCCTCTAAGCTCCCGTTTTCGACGCGGACCACTTGAGTGGGCCCGAGCGGCGACAATTCGTCCATCCCCGGCTCGCCATGGACGACGAGGGCACGGATGTGACCCAGCTCTTGCAGGCCCCTCGCGACCAGCCTCAGCAGTTGGGGATCGGCGACGCCAACGACCTGGCGCCGCGCCCGCCCAGCGCTATGCGGACACCTGCGACGTGCTTCATGGCTGGATGGAGCCGCGGTGCGAAGAGGAAGCTCAGCCCCGCCTGCTCGAAAACTCTCTCCATACGCTGCGGGGTCAGCGGGAGCTCGATACCCAGCGCTTCCAAGACGTCGGCGCTGCCGCAACGTGAGCTGAAACTGCGATTGCCGTGCTTGGCCACCGGCACACCGCCACCGGCCAGCACGAAGGCGGCGGCCGTCGAGATGTTGAAGGTCGTCAGCGACCCGCCGCCGGTGCCGCAGGTATCCACGACCGCATCGGGATCCGGCACGTTCACCGCGACCATCGCCCCACGCAGCGCCTGGACGCCGCCCGCCACCTCCTGCGGCGTTTCCCCTTTGGCGCGGAGGCCCATGAGAAGGCCGGCGATCTGCACGTCCGAGGCGTGCCCTTCCATCACCACGGCGAACGCCGCTTCGGTCTCCTCGCGGCTGAGGTCCCGGCGTGCGGCCAGTTTGACCAGCGCCTGCGTTAGAGCTTTGGAGTCGCTTGACACTCTGTTTGCGCCCTCTAAAGTTCCCGCCGTGTCTCCACCTGAGCCCCAGGCCGGTTTCTGGCGAGTCAAACTCGTCCTGCACTATGAAGGGCGGAATTTCTACGGATTCCAGTCCCAAGACAACCAGCGCACGGTGCAAGGCGAGCTTTCGGCTGTGTTGGGACGGGTTTGTGGCGATGACTCGCGCAAGCTCAGCGCCGCTGGCCGCACCGACCGTGGGGTCCACGCTACCGGCCAGGTGGCCAGCGCCCTCATCCCGGATCGCTTCGACGCAGCGGAACTCCTCCGCGCGTTGAACGCGCTGGCGCCGCCCGACCTCTGGATCGCCTCGGCGGAGCGCATCGACCTTTCCTTCCACCCCCGCTACGACGCTGTCGCCCGGACCTACCAATACAGAGTCGGCGTGACGCCGGAATCCGCCTCACCCTTTAGGGCACCCTGGTGCTGGCCAATCGGCCGCAGCCTCGATACGGAACGGATGGCAGCGGCGACGTGTTCGTTGGTCGGGACCCACGACTTCAGCGCCTTCGCCAAGTCGGGGCAGCCGGAGCGAGGCGTGCGCTGTCACGTGTTCGCCGCCGGCTGGCGGCCTTCGCGGAGGACGCAGGACTTGCTGCGCTTCCGGATTACCGCCGATCGGTACTTACACCACATGGTGCGCTACCTCGTCGGTACGCTGGTTGAGATCGGACAAGGGACGAGACCGGTCGACGAAATCGACCGCCTGCTGGAAAACGAGCCCGGCCGCACCGCCGCGCCGCCGGCTCCGGCCCAGGGTTTGTTTTTGACGCGGGTCGACTATAGTAAAGAGGATCTAGAACAAAACTTAAAGGCGTAGCTCAAGGGGGATTGCGAATGAAAATCTTCATCGACAGCGCCGATCTCGCCGAGATCCGTCGTGCCGCGGCGGCCGGCCTGATCGACGGCATCACGACCAACCCGTCCCTCATGGCCAAAGTGGTCGGCGACGCGAACGTCGCTGATTACATGAAAGAGGTCGCGGAGTCCGTGGACGGACCCGTCAGCCTGGAGGTGCTGGCGCTGGACGCCGACGGCATGGTCGCTCAGGGAACGAACCTGGCGCAGGTCGCCGACAACGTCGTGATCAAGGTCCCGCTGACCGAGGACGGCTTGGTCGCCTGCAAGCGGCTGCGGGCCGACGGGATCGGCGTCAACGTGACCCTCTGCTTTTCAGCGTCCCAGGCCCTGCTCGCCGCCAAAGCGGGGGCCAGCTTCATCTCGCCCTTCGTCGGACGGCTGGATGACATCTCGCACGAGGGGATGGAGCTGATCGCGCAGATCCGCGAGATTTACGATAACTATGGATACGACACGGAGATCCTGGTCGCATCGATCCGTCACCCGCTCCACTTCGTGGAGGCGGCGATGATCGGCGCCGACATCGCCACGATCCCGCCTGGGGTGCTCTGGAAGCTGCTGGACCACCCGCTGACGGACCGCGGGATCGAGTCGTTCCTCAACGACGCGAAGAAGGCGAACATCGAGATCCCCAGCCTGCAGGAGGCGAAGGCATAACGAGACCGCGCGCCATGCGTCGACAACGAAGCTCATTCTATGCCGGCTGGCTTGCCGGGTTCGCCGCCGCCCTCATCCTGCTGGCCCTCGTGCTTCTGGGCCCTCCGGCCTTCCTCGACGGCGCGCCCGAGTCTCCCGAGCATCCCGACGCCGAGCCCGCAACCGCTGGAGTTGAGTCTCACGTCGCCGTCGTCGAGGG
>JBDHAI010000332.1:0-5572 GCA_039588155.1 Gemmatimonadota bacterium
AACGTTAGGAAGGGTTGTCGTGGTTGGGATTGTTTCAGAATCGCATCCTGTGGAGTTGAGACCGGTGTTCCGGTGTTCCCTACCTCTGGGATGGGAACGCGGGAACACCCAGCCGTGGCTGGCCAGCGTCGATCCGAGGACTCTGCACTGGATCTTGCCGTGTGCGCGACGCGCGTGGAGTGATTCGACGACGTCGGCCTCGCGCGGGAGCCAGCTGTGGCGGCATAGGGAGCCACCTGTGGTTGCGTGAATGCGGGGCGAGAAGGTCATCCCGCGGCCGGAGGCCGAGGCCAGCTCAGCGTTGCGACAGTAGGAGCTGGCGTAGCTGCTCGATGTCGCGGTAGCCGGGAGGCCGCTCGAGCATCTCACGGATCGGAGCACGGAAGTAGTGAAGCGATTGGATCGGTGGCATGGGCGTGGAGTAGGCGTTGTGACGTACCCTGCGGGCCGCCGCGACGATGAAGGCGTTTGCGACGGCGTAGAGGGGTACGTTCTGCTCGAAGAGGGTGCGAGCCAGGTCCCGGTCGGCGCGTCGCACACGGCCAGCGACGCCCGGTGTGGCCAGATAGAGCCGTAGCAGTTCCTGGACGTAGCGCTGGCGGGCAGCTTTTCTCTGGTCAGGTTCTTGGGAGGCTGTCACGTTCACCCTTGTTCGTTGTGGCCCGGATGGCTTCGATGCTTGCGCGGGCGCCCACGAGTGACGTACTGGCGGCAGCTGGGGCGATCGATGTTGAGCCTGATGGAGTGCATGGCCAGGCGACCCAGGATGGCTGCGGCTAGGGCCACGTCTCCGAGGTGGCGTCCCCACTCGCTCAAGCGCAAGTTGGTGGACATCGTGTTTCCCGCCTCCACAGCGGAAGACTCAGCTTCGTGTGGCAAGAGTCCACCCGAGTACTTTGCGCTGGATCTTTCCCTGCGCGCGGAGAGCCTCGAGAGTTTCGACGACGTCGGCCTTGCGCCGCTGGAGCTTGGCGCGTAGGTCGGTGGTGGTAATCGGCTGTCGAGCTGCTTCGAGGAGACTGAGAATGTTCTTCTCGAGTTGGTTGAGGGGCGGTTGGGGGCTTTGTGTATCCAAGTCGAGATGGAGGTGAGGGGCGGGCTCGGCCACGAGTCGGCAGCTGATCGGGTCGGGTGCCGGCGCGCTGCGGTGCTCGATGGAGAGGGTGAGCAGCTGTCGGCGTCGAGTGAGAAAGAGATTCGAGTCCGACCAAGCGGCGAAGTCGCTGCTTCCACGCAGCGCCATGTTGGGATTTGCCGCGGGTGATTTCCGCGTGTGGTGGATGAGGAGTACTGCGACATCGTAGTCGCGTTGGATGGCGCGGAAGGAGGAGAGGATTGTGGAGACGCCGGCTGCCGAGTTCTCGTCGATTCGCGCGAGTCGGATGAAGGGATCGAGGACGAGCAGCCTGGGCTGGTGGCGTTCGACGGTAACGCGTAGTCGGAGCAGGTCTTGGTCGCGCTCGAGTCTCAGGCAAGGGATATCGAGCAAGTCGATGGCGAGACGGGCGATCTCAAGCCCTCTGAGCTTGGTCAAGCCATCGAAGCGTTCTCTTAGATCAGGCAGGTCATCCTCGGCACCGTAGAAGAGCACGGGTCCACTGATGCGTGCGGGGCGACCCAGGACCTGATCGCCGGCGGCCACGGCGATGGCGATCTCGGCCGCGAGGAAAGTCTTGCCTACCTTGGGCGCCCCCCCGAGAATTCCGACGCCGGAGGCCAGCCAGAGGCCCTCGACGAGCCATCTGTGGTCCTGGGGCCGGGCCTTGACGCTGGCGACACGCCGGACCGGAAACGGCTCGACCGCAGCGTCAGAGTGCCTGTTTATCGAGGATCGCACGGATGTCATCGGAGTCGAGCTTTCCCTTGCCGGTGGAGAAGGCCTGGCGCAGGACACTGTCGATCAATGCCGGCGCCGCTTGGGTACGCTCAAACAACTCGTCGTGCACGGTGTCGGGGACGCGCTGGGCGTGGGTGCTTCCGAAGCGGTGTTCGAGGAAGGGGTCGAGCTCGTCCCGCCGCAGGCCGTCGAGTCGACAGCGCAGGGCGATCCTGCGCTTGAGGGGGAACAGCTTGGGCGCGTCGAGGTGGGCGACCAGAGAGGGGAGTCCCGAGAGCACGACGCTCAAGATCTGATCGGCGCTCAGATCGGCTTCTGCGACCATGCGCACCTCCTGCAATGTGGCGGGGTCGACCTCGTGGGCTTCATCGATCCAGAGCAACAGGTGTGCCGTCTGGGCTTGGATCGCTTCTGTCAGGACCTGCACGGTCTCGAGATAGCAGCGGCGGGGGCTGACGTGCAGGTCCTGAGCGAGGAAGTGAACCACGCCGACCAGCGAGGCTTTCGACGAGGAAACGTAGACGATGTGATGGCGGTGTCGGTCCAGTCCCGCGGCGATGTCGCGCAACAGACAGGTCTTGCCCATGCCAGAGGCGCCGGCAACAAGGGCGTAGAAGGGTCGGCCGCGGGAAGGGGCTGTCGCTGGGCGCAACGGCCGTCGTGGCCGCGACGGGTTGTGAGGGGCGTTTCATGGAATCCTCCCAGGGTTGCGAGGTTGAGATACCGAGCGGACTCGGCTGCCCAGCGCATCGAGATAGGTCTTGATCGGTCGGCGAGGACCCAGTTCGACAGCGATCGAGCGCATGGCGGCTTCGGTCGCGGCGCGCGGCAGAGGTCCGATCTTCTGATAGATGCACTGGACCAGTGCGGCCTCGGCGGCGCTGTGCGGGACGTGACGGCCGCTCGCCTGGCTCAGAAGCGCGTAGATCTCGGGCAGGCCGAATCCCGGCTGGGCCTGTGGCCGGGTCTGCCCACTCCAGGAATCGTAGAGGACTTGGAGCGGTCCTTCGCCCCACGCCGCTACGGGCGCTTGGTCTGTGACGTCCTCGGGCTTGATCTGGGCAAGCCGCAGGCTGAGATGCTGCTGCGACTCCGGATGAACGACCTGAGGCGGCACCTCAGCCGGAGGATCGAGCAGGAACGTGAGTTTTCGGTCCCGCAGATCATCCGGGACGAGGTAGACCTTTCCCTGGATCTCGACCTCGCCGGTCTTCCGGTGTGCCTTGAGGCGCTTTTCTTGTCGGAACGCGTGGACCAGGCATGTGGGTGGAACCGAGCGCGACGACACCCGCCCCGTCAGAGCCCGTTCCGGCGAGATCTTCAGGCCGCGATGCGTGTGAGGCTGATACAGGCCGTAGATGACGCCGTCGAGGAGAAGCTGAAGGTGTGCCCAGTCGACGACCTGCTGGTTCTGCAGGCGTTTGGTGAACCAGGCCACGAGTGTGCGGTGGTAAGCCTCGATCTTGCCGTGCGCCTCTGCGTTGCGCGGTTTGGTTGGGATCCGGTACGAACCCATCTGAGCCAGACCCAGACGGAACGCCGCGGAATCGAAGATCGAAGCCCGATCGGCATACAGACGTCCGGGCAAACCCCAGCGCAGGGCCGCCCTGCGGAAGGCGAGAGCCGCAGCCGCGATATCAGGCCTTCGAACCACGATGGCAGCCAGCACCGCGCGTGTCGCATCATCGAGGATGCTCAGGATGTGAAAGATGATCTCGATGCCTGAGATCAAGCGCACCTTGACCGGTCCCTTGGCATCGGTCTGCCAGATCTCATGGGGTGCTCTAGCGACGAAACGTGTGCGTCGACGAGCACGCTTCTTGGCGCGGACCAACTGGCGATACTCCGGCTGGGCAGCCAATCGGCTCTGCAGGGTGGAGCGGGGAATCCGGATCTTCTTCTCGGCGAAGAGCGCCTTGAGAACAGCGATGAGGAACGTGAATGTCATCCCCGGGTCGGCGGTCAGCAGGCGCAGAGCCTCCTGAACCACCTCGACGGGCAGTGGACGGCGTACGCTACCTCGGTCGCTACGCGGCCTCGGCCGGAGGGCCTCGAGCCCACCAGACCGGAACCGCTCGAGCCAACGGTAGAGTGTGGCGAGTGCGATCTTCTTCGCTACCCCCGAGGGCCAACGAACGGGCACCCGACTGATACGGCGCAGGATCACGCCACGGGCATCGGAGTGCAGATGCTCGTCGAGCGCTTCTTCGATCTGCTCGTAGCGCCAAGCAGCGACCGCCTTGGGGTCGGGATTCTTCCTGGCCATCGGATGAGTCCTCTCGGACCCCACTGTCGCAAACCGACGGTGGATCCACCAGAAAACTCGGCGTGTCGATGCCACCGCCCCGGAACAACAAGACCGCCTGGCCAAGGATCTGGGACCCGCGCTTGGCGCTGGCGAGAGGTCCGCCCCACTCCTCGAGCAACGCCAGGAGCGCGTGCACCGCCTCCCGATCTTCCTGCTCGGGCGACACGTGAGAGACTTCGGCGGGTACCCGGTCGCTCGAGCCGCGACACCAGCACCCAGAAGCGGACCAGAAGGGACTCCGGCGGCTGTGCTGGGGAAGCGATCATGGCGCGATGCCGGTACAAGACCGCCAGGTCGAGGTAGCGATGCGCGGCGCCTCTTACCCACTTGCGCACGCCGACGCCTGTCACGCCATGCGTGCGTGCGACCTCCTCGATGTGAACACCGCGGTTGACGCACGCGATTGCAGAGAAGACATTCTTTACGTCGTTGGTCTTGCCTGGCAGGGCGTTGCTAGGCAGAACTCGTTCTCGTGAACGACACAACCTACAGCGTGCCAGAAACACGTCCAGGAAGCCGAAGCTTCCGGGGACCTGGAGCCCTCGCATCACCTTCCTGCGAGTCAGTCTCAGTTCGGAGCTGCCACACCTGGCGCAACTCTGGCCGTCCAGAGTCGCATCACCGCGGCTCGCCAAGGCCTCCTGATACTTGCTAGACTCCACTGTAAGTACGTGTACCACCACGTACCTCTTGACGGCCCCGGAACGCAACATCTCGGCTGGTTCGGGGCCGTCTCTTTGTTCAGAGGAAAACAGGACTACGTTCGTAACCCGTCACCCTCCAGGATCCCGTTTCAAAGCATGTCGGCTCGCGCGGGAATGATCGGAGCTTCGCAATCGCGTCGCGCGGGCCAACCGCACGCCACTCCCTATCGGTATCGTCAGCCCCAGCCAACGACGGCACATCTCCCGCCCTGATAGGGCCAGCGAGTCGATACCGAGGGCCTCCATCAATCGGCCGCTGGTGGAGCAGTCTACGCCTCCCTTGTCTGGAACCGAAGACCGCACGGGTCGGAACATAGATCGGCTCTTCGGCAGAACCTGTGGCTGAGACCCGGGTGTCTCAGACCGACCGAAGGACAGTCGTCAACACTGATGGAAACGGCGTCCTTCTAGGTGTGCCCGGTCACGAGACTGCGAAACGGGTGGCCAGCAACGGTCCGGCCGCCTTCGGCGGGATGACTATCTATCCAGCCCCCTGGCACGCTCGGGGCCCCGCCGTGGAATCGGCTTCAACACCAGTCAGTAGGGGCACAAGTAGCCCGCTTTGTCCGCGATTCGCAACAAGCTCGGGTGACGACAGGCCTGGGCGACATCACTTTTCGCTGGACATTCGAGTCGCTGTTCGCTACGGTACTTGTGCCGAGGAGGGATATGGGCACAAGCGGAGCGAGTTTCAGCGGAAGGCGATTCAGGCCCTCGGAGTTA
>JBDHAI010000333.1:0-3159 GCA_039588155.1 Gemmatimonadota bacterium
CAAGTACACGCGTCGTGAGGTGATGGTAGTCGGAGGGGGTCAGCGTGAGGCCGGCGAGCGGATCGCCGGCGGCGGCGTCGAAGCCGGAGGAGAGGAAGATGAGGTCCGGCTTGAACCCAGACAGCGCCGCGTCGAGGCCGTCGAGCAATGCGTCCACGTACTTCTGCGCCGGCAGTCCGGGGGGCACCGGGAGGTTCAAGGTCGTACCCTCCCCCGGTCCGCTACCGCGTTGCGAGCCGCTGCCGGTTCCGGGATAGTGGGGCGACTGGTGCATCGAGAGGTAGAAGACGTCCGGGTCGGCGTAGAATATCGCTTCGGTTCCGTTTCCGTGATGG
Organism: Gemmatimonadota bacterium; assembly: GCA_039588155.1. GTDB lineage: Bacteria > Gemmatimonadota > Gemmatimonadetes > Palauibacterales > KS3-K002 > JBDHGH01. The sequence goes on from JBDHAI010000333.1 coordinate 336, forward strand.
ACGTCCCAGTCGATGATCAGAACGCGCTGCATGCCCTTTTCCTGCGCGTAGCGCGCACCGATCGCCACATTGTTGAACAAACAGAAGCCCATGGCCCGGTCGGCCGTGGCGTGATGGCCGGGCGGGCGGACGGCGCAGAAGGCGTTGGCGGCGGAGCCCTCCGTTAGCGAGCCCACGGCGGTGATCACGCAGCCCGCGGCCGCCAGGGCCGCATCCCAGGAGCGGGGTGAGACGGCCGTATCGGGGTCGAGGTAGAGAAGACGGTCCAGCTCCGACGCGGAGTGCACCGCCTTCTCGATCAACTCGATGTGAGAATCAGGGTGCGCTAGAGCCAGCTCGTCCTTGGTGGCGTGGCGACCCCGGACGCGAGTGATGCGTCCTTTGGAATCCGGCATGGCGTGCTCCACCGCGGACAGCAGCGCTGAGAGCCGGTTGGCGTTCTCCGGGTGACCCGGCCCGGTGTCGTGGCCTCTGCAATCGGGATGGGATACGATCGTCGTTGGCGCTGGCATTTTCGCGCGCGTGGACACCGTCGTTCTTGCGTTACCCTCGCAGCAACCGCTTCAGCAAGCTGGGGTGCTGGATCCAGAAATAGCCGACCATCGAGGCCACGGCGATGAGGTTGCCGGCCAGTACGGCAAACCAATTCACGGCACCCAATACCGGTTCGACGAGTGCCAGCACGTAGGTGTAATAGACGAACTCGAAGAAGACGACCAGGAAGAAGAAACCGGGGATCATGAGCGGGGGCGTTCGCTCGAAGAGGTGCATGGCGTAGGCGATCATCAGCCCCGCCCCCACGAAGGCCAGGCCGTGCACGATAGTGTAGCCGGCCACCAGCACTACCACCGATTCTGGGAGTGCGGCCAGCGTCTCTGCGGCTGCACCGCGGAAGAACCGGGCACCCAACGAGGCGGGTGTGCGGAAGGGTTGGCCAGTCAGCGCATCGGCGATCAGGAACCAGATGGCCACCGCGGCGGCGCCTAATAGCCCCGCCGTGACCCCTTCTTTTGCGACGGACAACATGTTGGGTTTCGCGGTCTGCTGGCTGGTCCCTGCGGCATCGCTTGCCTGCGCGGCTTCCATCTGGGCCTCCTCGGTCGCCTTTGTCAGCTAGAACGTTACGGTCACCGACGCCGTTCCGCAGGTGCCGGCGTGTGGTGTGGGTGGTGCGGACGCTTGTGGATCGGTTTGCGCGGCGCTCGGCGCTCGGTCTCTGCAGGTCGCGATCCACGACGCTTGGCGGGTGAGCGCGGTCGCCGCGGCGATTTATTGAGTGAGCGGGCGGAACGACGGAGGGGCTGGCTCATGTGATATCCAATGTGGGCATGCGGGCCCTAAGATATTGCTCGCAATCACGGATGGGATACAAGAGCACGTGCCAACGGGGGTCCGGAAGGGCGAGAGGTGCAGTCTCGCTCAAGAGCCAGCGGCTGATCTCGTCGGCCAGCTGTACCGTGTCGTCTACGGCGCGTCCTTCGATTCGGGCCAGTCCCCAGTAGATATCGTGTCCCGCTGGCGGCCGCAGACGAAGGTACCAGCTGAAGACCTCCCCCACCTTGGGGCGCACCGGCTTGAAGACCGGTGAGCGCTCCCCGCCACGCATGCTCAGGACCGATGACATGGCCTCGGGATCGAGAAACTGTGTGCGGTGGCTCTTCACCAGGCCTACCGCTTGGCCCGACTTCAGCAGACCAGGTTCGATCGCCAGTCGGCCGTCGACCAACAGCCACTCTTCGTGCGGCCCGGCAGCGACCCAGCGTCTGGCCAGACGCCGCTCCAGGAGCGCCCTGTGCATCTTGACCGCGGTCCGAGCTGTCTCAGCCAGTCGTATGGGGTGGGAGTGCTCGCCGTCGTCTTCGGCGTCGAGCAGCGACTGTTCGGGAAAGCCCAGATCGACGAAGCGGTTGGGCGCCAACAGCGCATGCGGGAAGGCCAGGACCTCTTCCTCAGCGACCGCCCAGGTAGTGAAGGCTCGTTCGGTACGCCGGCGAAGGGCCGCCGCTACGTAACCGTGCACCAGGGGTACGGTGCCGACATAGCCGGCGATGCGCGTATACTCGATCCCGTCCAAGAAGAAGGCGAAGCGGGACGGGCCGGTCGGGCCGACATCGTGGGTGCGGAATTCACCCCCCGCTTCAACTATCTTTGCTTCACCCAGTGCGGTCGGTTCTGTGGGCGGGTCGAGTTGGGGTCCACCGCCGTGAACGGGATGCCAGGCATCGCCAAGCTCCGGGCCGAGGTCTCGGAGCCTCTGCCAGATCGCCAGGGGCACGCTCGGTTGATCCAGGCGCGTCGCCCCTCTACTTTCGCCGGTAGTAGTGGTTCTTGGAGGCACGATAGATGAATAAAGACCTGAGCACCTTCCAACAACCGGGTGGGCCGGGCGGAGCGCTAAGGGCGGCGTCCGTTGTTCTCGTTTTGGCGCTCGCGGGGTGCGACGTCGAGTGGGGCGGCATCCAGGTCAAGGCCGGAGAGCCGGACTACGGTGAGCGGCCCGCCTCGTTGGAGGCGTCGCCCGACAGCGTCGGCGAGCTTCCGCCGCTGGCACTGCCGGCCGGGCCGGTCCTTTTTCACGTGCGCAAGCTCGACGAGAGCGGCCGGGCCGCCATCGCGCCCATAGCCGAGATCACGGGCCAGGGTGTGAGCGTGGTCGAGCCACAGCCAGTTGAGCGGGCGGAGGAGTGGGTCTCTGAGTTCGTGGCCCGCTACTATGGCACCGACCAGGCGTACACGCTGTTCCGAGGGGGCACCCGGGTCGGGACCTTCTATGTCCGTGCGCCGACTTTGAGCGGGTCAAGCGACTGCGTGGAGCTACGGGCCG
>JBDHAI010000334.1:0-3437 GCA_039588155.1 Gemmatimonadota bacterium
TTGGATTACCTCACGGACGTCGTGAAGAAGATATGGAAAGTGCTGTTCGGCGCCGGCAGGTTCGCCCAGGAAGAGTTCCCGCAGCTGAAGACGGACAAGTATCCGGACATCCCTGAGGAGCTCACCTTCCTACACGCCGAGGAGATCCTCGACATGTTTCCCGACCTGCCACGCAAGCAGCGCGAGACGCAGGTCCTACAGGAGTACCCGGCGGTCTTCATCTACGGGATCGGGTGGCCGCTGGCCGACGGATACCCTCACGAGATGCGTGCCGCCGACTACGACGAATGGATCACCGAGACGGTGTCGAAGAGCGGCCAGCCGATGCACGGGCTCAACGGCGATATACTGGTCTGGAACCCGGTGACGAAGCGCCGTCACGAACTGACTTCGATGGGGATCCGCGTGAATGCGGAGACGCTGGTGAAGCAGCTGGAGATGAGCAACCAGATGGACTCGCTGGAGTTGCCTTACCACCAGGCGATCGTGAACAACGAGGTGCCGCTCAGCATCGGTGGTGGCATCGGGCAGTCACGCACCTACATGTACCTGCTGCGGAAGGCGCATCTGGGCGAGGTCAGCGTCACCGTCTGGCCCAAAATTCTCAAAGACATCTGCGCCGAACGAAACATCTTCGTGCTCGAGTAGAGAACCCTTAGCTCAGCGAGAAGGCCGGCCCGGACAGACGTGACCGGCCTTTCTCATTTCGTACTTAGAGGCTCGAATGAACCGTCTCGAACAGAGTAGCTCGGTCGTTGCCACCTTCGTACTTGCCACACTCGCGATACCAAGCTCGCTCGACGCCGCCCAGGCCGGCTCACCAGCGACTTACCGGCCTGCAACGGAAAGTGGTCGTACCCTGGTCGCGGACTCGACCGACGACGGTCCACACATCTACTGGCAGAGCGATTCCGCCGCCGTCGCCTTCTATCTCTGTGGCGGTGAGGTGCTGACGCGGGGTTTCTTCGTTAAAGACACTCTAAGATTCCAGGGGTTCTGTGGAGATTCATCTAGCCAGTACGTCATACCCGCCCGCAGGCCTCCCATCACACCTCACGTGTTCCATGATGTTTCGAGAATGCTCGCGATCAGCGACATACACGGCGAGTACGAGGCCTTGGTCGCTTTCCTGGTGACCGCCGGCATCATCGACGAGAACCTGCATTGGCTCTGGGGTGACGGACACCTGGTGGTGGACGGCGATGTATTGGATCGAGGCGACAAAGTCACCGAGTGCCTATGGCTCTTGTATCGCCTCGAGCAGGAAGCGTCGCAGCGGGGCGGTCGCGTTCACTTCCTACTAGGAAACCACGAAACGATGGTGATGCTGGGGGACAATCGGTACATCAACAAGAAGTACATCGATGGCATCGTCCGACGCACAAAGATCACGCACCAGGACCTCTACGGTCCCGACATGGAACTGGGGCGCTGGCTACGATCCAAACACACCGTCGTCAAGTTGAACGACGTGCTATTCGTCCACGCTGGCATACCCCCCTGGTACGTCGAGCAGGGAATGAGTTTGGATGAGATCAACGAGATGGCTCGCGCCAACCTGGACCTCAAATCGTACGAGGTGGCGTTCAACGAGAGGATCAAGGACTTCTACGGCGGCAGCGGGCCATTTTGGTACCGGGGCTACCACTATGCGAAGGACGGCGAGTATCCACAGGCGACGCCGCAGCAGGTCGATGCAACTCTAACCGCCTACGGCGTGAGCGCTATAGTTGTTGGGCACACGGGCGTGGATCGCGTGATCGGTCTCTATGGCGGCAAGGTGTTCGGCATCGACATCCCGCTCGACAAGCTCGGCTCCTACGAAGGACTGCTCTGGAAGGAAGACAGGATCTATCGTGTTACAGGGACCGGGCAGCTGGAGATGATGAGTGAACGACCCCGTTAAAGTCCTCGAGAAGAAGTGTGTATTCGACGACATCTTCAAAGTCGACGAAGCGATCGTCGAATACCGCAAGCACGATGGGAGCTGGAGCAAGCCGGTCAGGCGGCTCAGCTTCGAGCGCGGCGATTCGGTGGCAGTTCTGTTGGCAAACCCGGAAACAGGTCGCCTGGTGCTCGTCAATCAATTTCGCTACCCCACATACGAAAAGGGACCGGGCTGGCTCAATGAGATCGTGGCCGGCGTGGTCGATGAAAACGAAACACCCGAATCAGCGATCAGGCGCGAGGTCCGCGAGGAAACAGGCTACGAGCTGGCCCGGCTCGAGCCGATCGCGACATTTTACGCGTCGCCGGGCGGGAGCTCTGAGCGGATCTTCCTCTACTATGGCGAGCTTGTTGGAGGCACGGGGCGTTCTCGAGAAAGCAGCCTCGGCGTTGGGGATGAAGACATCAGGGTCGTCGAGGTCACGCCGGACGAGCTATGGAACTGGTTCCTCTCCAACGATCTTCCCGACGCGTCGACCGTAGTAGCCCTGCTATGGTACCGTCTGACACGCTGGAAAAGCACTGAGAGCGCTTAAGCGACGATCCCACGAGCCAGGCCCAACCTGAGCCGAGTCGTTCAAGTAGCAAAAAAAGGGCAGCCGCTTTTCTGCTGCCCCCTCGAGTGTCCGATTCGCGCTTGTGGCGTTCGGCGCCAGCTGTCAACAGTCTACGAATCGAGAATCATAGCCCTTTCTGTGTTCGCAACTATCCCAGTCCCCACTCCGGCATTCCGTCTTGCGGCAACCGTACTCGCAGGCAACGAGTTCCTCCGGCACCTCCTGCACCAGCATCTCGACCAGTCTCTGCCATATTCGTCGCATCCAGGAAGGCCTATCCACTAAAATCCCGTGCGTAGTGCTCGATCTCGTCCGATGTCAGACCTTCGGCCCAGCGACGCAGCATTTCCCGGTAATTCGCCACTCTAATCGGTGGCAAGTCGGGCGCGGAGACCTTCGCACCGGGAACCACCGCGATTCCGGCCTGCCAAGCGCCGCCCTTCAGCCGGACGGCCTCGATGCTGTAGAATCGGCCATCGCTGAGAAAACCGGAGCGTAATATCTCGAATGATGTTAGGGGCGCGGCGACTGTGTCACCGTAAGCGTGCTTCTCTGGCGGGGTTCTCATCGTCTTCCTCCAAGAACAGATGCAGCCGGGGCAGTGGGCCATGGCCTACAAGGCTGCGTCGTGCGCATTTGCAGCAGCATAGCGACCAGCTTGGCGGAAAGCTGGAATCACTTCCACCTGTCTCAAGACCTCGCGCAGTGGGGCTAGCTGCCCAGGTCATCGATACACGTTTTCGTGCCAGTAAATATTGGGTGATCGTCGCTCAAAGGCAAGTTTGGGGCACTCAGTCCCACCATCCATGCCAGAACCAACCGCGGCGATGGGGATCGTAAAAAACCCACAGCAAGTCCCCCGCCTCGGTGCTCATCCGGTAGTACTCGCGCCGGTAATGATCCTCCCACCACTCCCCGGAAAGACGTTCCGGG
>JBDHAI010000335.1:0-3504 GCA_039588155.1 Gemmatimonadota bacterium
GCCTGAGGAAGAACTCGCGGGTGAACTGGAAGGTGTTTCGCCCTCTGAATATGAAACCGCTGAAGAGCTCCTCACCTGTCTGCAGGTCGTCCAGCTTGGAGTACTGGACTGACGGCTCGAACACCCAACGAGTGATAGGCTTGAACTCGAGCCAGACCTCACCGCGAATCCCCGTGCCTTTCACCGGAGGATCCTCGAAGCGCGCGATGTCACGCCCGTAGTCGATCCAGAAGCCGGGCCGGAACATCTCGCTGAACCCCGACCTGAGCAGGAAGAACCAGCTCCAGAGGTTATCGAAGTCGATGTCACGGAAGCGCTCTCGCTCCCAGTCATATTCGAGCAACAGGTGCGTGTCCCCCTTCATCGCCAGCTCGATGCCCGCCTCGATCAGATCTTCCTTGACTATTCCATCAAAGTTCCAGCTTCGCAGGCCGACCACGCGCGGGAAGATCTGGTCGATAAAGCCGGACTCCGGGTAGAAAAGCAGCCCCTGAAACATGATTAAACGACGGAAGTTGTTTCGACTTTGGAAGCCGAGGTCGGCTCGGTAGGTAGGACTGGCGGACCAGTACTCGAAATCGAAAATCCAGGTGCGGGCATTGCGCTCGAAGCCAGCGAACAGAGCGTGTCCCCAGTACGACTCACCGTCGAAGCCAGCGGTGTACCTGTTATTCGCGAACGTCACATCGTTCACACCCTCCGTCAGCGTCGTATCGTTCGGTTCCCGGGTGTAGCTGGCCAGCGCTTGGTACTCGATGCTGTAGTTGGAGCCGATGCGGAGGCGGCCGTCGACGCCACCCGTGGTGCCCGAGCCGCTATTCCCTTCGAAGCGTCGGTCGGTAAGAATGGCCCCCACGTACGAATCCCTCAGAAACGTGCGCTGAAAGCGAACGATATTCGAGAAGCTTCGCCCAGATATGCCGACGAAGCTGAACTCTTCAAACGGCAGCAATATGGGAGAGGTCTCGTCCACCGCGCCCAAGTACGCACCGGTGTTTCGGGTCTGGCGGCCGATCAGCTTCCCCGTCACCAGTGGATCGTTGATCTGGCGCGTGTACAGCACGTTGAAGTGCGTATCGAACAGGTCGCTCCCCTCCTGGAAGAACGGCCGCCGCTCCGGGAAGAAGAGCGCGAACGTAGTGTTCACATCGATCTGGGCGACATCCGATTCGACCTGGCTGAAATCCGGGTTTATCGCGGCCTCGGTGGTGAGTCCTGAGGAGAACGGGTACCGGACGAAGAGCGATACGTCGCCGTCCACATTCTCGTTGTCGATACCAGAGTGCGGGTCGTCAACGTCCCGCAGTTGGCCCGCTTGGGATGCGACGACCGCCGGCATGATCTCGAGTGCGCCACCGGGCTTTACGCCCTGCAATCCCGTGATAGTCCCAAACTGGCAGAGGAAGCAGGGATCGTCGCGGTCGATGGCGGCCCAGCTGTGTTGAGAGCGGCTGCCTCGAGGCCAGGTGCGCCAAAAGTTGACACGCCACGTCTGGGTTTCGCGATCCGGGAAGCGAAGGCTCTTGAAGGGAATCGCCATCTCGATCTGGTAACCCCGCTGCGTGATCATCGCTTCGGCTTGATAGATGATGTCGAAGCTCTCGTCTTCTCCGGCATTCGTGGAGAAGCGTGTGTCCCCTTGCACACCGAGCGGGTTGGCGAAAAGGAAGTAAGCCCAGGAAGCGTCGCCGTATGTATCCAGCAGAATCCCGAAGTAGTCATCGTTCCAAAGCTCATCGCGATCCCGAAGCGACGCTCTTATGTTCTTCGGATCGTCGTAGGCAACGAACGCCAGGTAGAGATATTCGTCGTCGTAGGTGACCCAAACCTCGCTCTCGACCGGTGGCTTGGCTCGCTCCTTCGGAAAATGCTCGGCAAAGTTCCCCGCTACAGCGGCGCCCACCCATCCACTATCGCTCAGCTCGCCGTCGACCTCGATTGCGCCGGCCGCCCGCCGGAGCACCAGCGTCGGTTCGAGGTTCGGTTGAAATGTCTCCTCCTGACCCGACTCGACCGAATCAGGCATTTGGGCTCTTGCACCGGCGAATGGGAGGACGGTGATCAGCGTGGCTAGAACCAAGCCGGGCGGCGCGAGCCGGTACTCGGCACCTGTGAAGTGCAGCGCCCCTGGACCTCGGCCCATCGATGTGACTCCCGATTATCGGCTAGTCGTGAGTGATTGGGGCTCAATCACCCTATTGGACACCTGATAGCGCCCGTAGGTATCGTCCGAGCCGGGCCTTTCAGCCCCGGTCCCTTTTCTCTCTACGAACGGACGGTCAGGCGGTTTCGGCCGCCTTGCAGCCGCAGCCCGGTTCCTGCGGGACACGCTGGACAACCCGGCCTAGCAGGCAGGTCGGAGGGTGCATATAGTGCCAGTATAACTGTAAACACGCTTGCTGCGAAAACGCCAGCCGGAGGTTCAGGTGACCAGTGATGCCGGGTACGAGCCTCGCGATAGACGAGAAGCAGCCCCGATTCACGAATCGTACGCTCGTCTTCTCCTGGCACTCACTGCGGTGATCATCCTCGCACAGACAGCGTGTCCCCTCGGCCAGGGCAGCGGCGACGAAGAGGAAGAGCCTAAGCAATTCACTGTCGACGTCGTAGTCGACAACCGGAACTGGCAGAACATGGTGATCTACGCCGTGCGTGGGGGCTCCCGCGTGCGGCTGGGCACCGCGACCAGTATGAATACTGTAACGTTTGTCGTCACCTCAGACATGACAGGTGCAGCCCAGTTTCAGCTCTTGGCCGATCCCATTGGGGGTCCGGAGTCGTTCACCTCGCTGCCGCTCCGGATCGAACCTGGCGATGTGGTCGAATGGCGACTGGCCGCCAACCTCACGCATTCAGCGATTTTTGTGCGCTAGGCTACCACATCCTGCCACTTGACGACAGAATCGAGCGGCAATTATCGTTGTGATTAGCAGTCTCACAGTCTAGCGCCGTACGACTGTCTCCTACCGACTACCGGGCTTTTTCCAAATAGATCCTGGCGCGGAGACTCCTAGTCTCTAGGGCCAAGAGCGTTGATCCTGCGAGGAACCCAACCTCAACGCTAGGAGGTTCAAGTGTCAAAGCGTTGTTCGACACTCACCCTCGTGCTGATCCTCTTTGGTGTGACCGCCGACGCCCTCGTGCTGATCCTCTTTGGTGTGACCGCCGACGGCTTCGCACAGCAGCGTGAAGTCAGAGGCCAGGTGACATCCGTAACCGGTGAGGCGATCGCCGGTGCAATTGTCACGGTCAAAGGGACCACGATCAGTGTGCTCAGCCGTGAGGATGGCGGCTTTACCATCGAAGTACCGACGGGAAACGTCGCGCTGGTTGTCGCCTTCCTGGGTTACCGCACCACTGAGGTCACCGTCCGGGCCGATCAGAACGTGGCGGCCATCGAGATGGAGCTGGACCCGCTGCGACTCGAGGAGCTTGTCGTCACCGGCACGGCCACCGAGATCTCGCGGCTGAATCTCCCAATTACGGTGGCCACTCTCGACGCGG
>JBDHAI010000336.1:0-3119 GCA_039588155.1 Gemmatimonadota bacterium
GCTCGAGGCCTACGTCGTCTTGCCGAACGGAAGCTGGCAACCCGGCCCCGGGATGACCGGGATCGCGAAGATCCATACTATACGTGGAACCGTCGCACAGGCGATCGCTCGCTCTTTGCGGCGAACCATCAGAGTCGATCTGTGGCTATGAACCGAAAAGACAGCCAAGCGGACCTCCGCTCTGCGGTCAAGAACCTCTCGATCTTTGACGGCGCCAGCGATGCGGCGCTCGATGAGCTGGGCTCGATCGCGCGCTGCCACGACTACCCGAAGAACAACATCCTCTTCTACCAAGGAGATCCACCGGGTTCCGCCTTCCTCGTCATCAGCGGGCGCGTCAAGATCGCCTTGATGAACGAAGAGGGTAGAGAGGTCGTCCTCAACATCGTTCGACCGGGCGGAATCTTCGGGCTCATCGCCGCGCTCGACGGCGGACCCCAACCCGCCAACGCCATCACGACCGAGCCTTCCCGGCTCGCCAAATTCAGCATCGAGGAGTTCACTGCCTGGGTCGAGCGGCAGAAGCTCACCCATAGCGTTTTCCTGCGAGAGCTGGGCCTGCGAATCCGCGAGGCCTATCAGAAGATCGGCGAGCACGCCCTGATGGGCGTGAAAGAACGTCTGCTTTACGCGCTGCTCGATATCGCCGAACGCGAGGGACAGCCCGCGCCTGAGGGCGAACACATCATGTTCACTCGACCGACCCACCAGGAGCTGGCCAACCGTATCGGCTCGAGCCGTGAAGTCGTCTCACGACTCCTGAAAGAGCTCCTCGAGAGCGACCTTCTCCAAGCTGAAGGAAGAGTTATTCGCGTCTCGGAGTCGGCTCTCGTATTGCGCGAGGACTAGCGATCGCCGCCCGGCGTGACACCCATCACCTCGAGCGTCCATCCCCAGGCACGAACCGTCTGATCCGCTCATCACAGCTCGCTCGCTCCGCCGGTCACGGCGCACATACGCTGAAAGTTACCCGCCCGGGGTGATATCCATCCTCACTGCCCCGGCCGCGGCCCACCATCTTTAAAGCGTCCTGAGTACACCAGCTAACTCGACCCCGCCAGGGGTCTTAGCCCACCACTTTCAGAGGAGAAGTCAAATGGAGAAGAAGCAGCCGGTCCGTATCGAGCTCACGGAAGAGCAGAAGAAGCAGATCCTCCAGGCAACTGGTAAGGACGCTTCGGCCATCGAGCTGACCGTCGAAGAGCTCGAAGAGCGGGTGTCCCCGCGCAAGAGCCTTCTGGCGGACTGAAGCATCCAAGGGCGGGCCGCGTTCAGCCCGCGAGTTGCCCGCTGGCGCAGGGCGGCCGCAAACCGGTCGCCCTGCGCTTTTTCATGCAACGCCATCGGTCGACTTTCTTCCTCACCACCGCCCGATTGCGCCTTTGAACCGTGACCAAGGTCACAGATCTGCGCCATCTATCGTTACGCGCCCCGGTAGCCCCGGCGTCACCGCAAGAGGCCCGGTTGAGATCACACAAAAGCGATAATTGATGTTACTTGCCAGTGGTGACCTATGTCCTCGCGACTTCGACGGCGTTACGCCATCTTACGTCGAAACAGCAGTAGAGTCTTTCTGCGAATTCGCCCGAGAGGGCGCTACGCCCCAACCAAAGGAGCTAGGCAATGGAGAAGAAGCCAGTCCGTATCGAGCTCACGGAAGAGCAGAAGAAGCAGATTCAGGCAGCCACGGGCAAAGACGCTTCGGCGATTGAGCTTTCGGTCGAAGAGCTCGAGGAGCGCGTTTCCCCCCGCACGAAGCTGAGCTAGTACTCCGCATTAGCCGGACGCTCAATTCTTTGAGCACCCGGTCTTTACGCGCAGGGCAGGCCCAACAAAGCCTGCCCTGCGTTGTTTTTTTTCCCTGGAACGCGCACTTTCCCTCTACATGAACAGCGGACAAGCGAGCCGGTCGTGTGCGGCCTGCGGCGAGTCGTTACCGCCGGGAGCCCGCTACTGCGCCGCGTGCGGGACAGCGGTGGGGGCAGGCCCCGGCATGGTGTGCCCGGCCTGCGACGAGCCCAACCCGGGCCGAGCCGATTTTTGCAGCGCCTGCGGCGCGCCGCTCTCTCTGCCGGCGGAGGCCGACCGGCGCGTGGTCAGCGTTCTGTTCGCCGACCTTTCCGGCTACACCCAGTTGAGCGAGCAGCTCGACGCCGAGGAGGTCCATCAGCTGATCGCCGACTGTCTCGACCGCCTTTCCCAGTGCATCGCCCGCTGGGGCGGCTACGTGGACAAGTTCATCGGCGATTGCATCATGGCGCTGTTCGGCGCTCCTACGGCCTACGAAAACGAGCCCGAACGAGCGGTACGCGCGGCGCTCGACATGCAGGTCGCCTTGAGCCAGTGGCTGGACCGCAATGCCGGTGAATTGGCCGATGACGAGTTTCTCCCACAGCTCAGGATCGGCATCAACACGGGCCCAGTCGTCACCGGCCTCTTCGCCGGCGGCGGCGCTCTCAACTACACCGCCGTCGGCGATACCGTTAACGTCGCCTCGCGGCTCGAGTCCCACTGCGAGCCCGGCCGCATCCTCGTCGACTCGACGACGTACGACCAGACCCTTCACCTCTTCGAGTTCGAGGACGAGCAGACCCTCCAGGTCAAGAACCGTCGTGAGCCCGTTCGCGCCCGACACGTCAGGGGCGTCAAGGAAGATCGCGGCCGCGCACGCGGTTTCGAGGGACGGCGGCTCCCACTCGTCGGCCGTTCTCAGGAGCTCGCCGTCTTGCGAGAGCATTGGCGCCGGGCCAGCCAGGGCAGTTTTCAGCTCTGCTTGATCACCGGTCCCGCCGGAATCGGAAAATCGCGGTTGCTGGAAGAACTGGTCGCCGCCGAGGTTCTGGGGCCCGAGCAGGTGGCCGTCGGCCGCAGCTACCCATACGCGAGCAGCACACCCTGGGAGCCGGTGGCCGAGCTCATCCGCAGTGAGTATCAGCTGCCCGTCGAGCTCGGCCCCCGCGAGGCGGCGGCACGCGTGGCCGCGACATTCCCCGAGCCGTGGCCACCGCAGCTGGAAGCGGGACTCACCGTCGCACTCGGAAGCCCCGTCTCCGAGGTGAGCGAGCTTCAGGGTTTCAGCCCGGCGGAACGTCAAGAGTGGATCCGGAACTCGGTGATCC
>JBDHAI010000337.1:0-3104 GCA_039588155.1 Gemmatimonadota bacterium
TAGAGATCTCGGAGCTGGACATTTATATCCCGGGCTTCGACTTCTACGTCCCGTCGTATCGCTACGATTGGGATGACCGCGGCGACGAAGCTTACCAGGAGATGGACACCGATACGACGTTCGAGGTGAACCCGAATGCACTGCTCAGTATTCGGAACCATGCCGGCGAGATCGTCATCAGGGCGTGGGACCGCAGTCAGGTAAGACTCGAGGCCAGCCATTCGAGCGCCGACAAGGTAAAGTTCTTCCAGTCCGAGTCGGCCGTAAAGATCAAGTCAGAGACCCGACATGGTCACCCGGACGTGGTGGACTACGAGCTCACGATACCGCGCACGATGGCGGTCGACCTCTGGGGCTTCCAGAGCGACATCTCCGTGGATGGTGTGCGCAATGGCCTGCAGGTAGAGACGATGTCGGGTGACATCGAGCTCAGGGACGTCGAAGGCGAGATCTCTCTGCGCTCCGTGGAAGGCGACATTCAGGTCATGCGGGGGAAGGGGAGCCTCGAGATCAACTGCATAGAAGGCGAGATCTCGATTCTCGAATTCGAAGGCGAGTTGTACGCCGAGTCGATCGACGGTGACATTGTTCTGGAGGGTATAAGCTCCGACAAAATTGAAGCCAAAACGGTCGATGGCGACGTCTCCTACGACGGCTCGATCAACGATGGCGGCCGCTATCGGCTCACCACACACGACGGTGATGTCATGGTCACGATGCCTACGAACGCGAACGCCACGGTCTCGGTCGCGACGTTCGACGGCGAGTTCATGGCCGAGTTTCCAATACAGTTGGAGGGAGCCGAAGCCAACCGCAGGTTCAACTTCGTGCTCGGCGATGGCAGCGCGAAAGTCGAGCTGCACTCTTTCGATGGCGACATTCAGTTGATGCAAAGGTGACAAGCCGAGCAGGCAGAGGAGGTTTCGACATGTTTAAACTGGGAGTTCTTGGGCTTATAGCGGCGGCGGTGGCATGGGCGCCCCTAGCCGCGCCCGACGGCCGACTTGCCACGAGTGATCCGCCCAGGGTCGTGGCGCGCGCCGTGGTCGACTTCGTCGCCGTCCAGACCGAGGAATGGGAGTGGAAGGGCCGAATCGACCGCGGCAAGCACCTCGAGATCAAGGGCATAAACGGCGACGTCCGCGCCGAGCGAGCCGGCGGTAACGAGGTGGAGGTTCGGGTGCACAAGCGAGGGCGCGACGATGATCCGGCGACGGTGCGCATGGAGGTCGTGGAGCACTCGGACGGCGTCACAATCTGTGCCGTATATCCCAGTAAGGACCGAGACGAGCCCAACGAGTGCCGGCCCGGCGGCGGTGGGAAAATGAAGGTCAAGGACAACGACGTCTCCGTGGATTTCACCGTCCATGTCCCCGATGGAGTCAACTTCATCGGCAGGACCGTGAACGGTGACGTGGAAGCGCTCGGCCTCGACGGCGACACGAAGGTCTACACGGTGAACGGTGGAATCGATGTCTCGACGAACGGCTTGGCCGAAGCCACAACGGTAAATGGCTCGATCACCGTGTCGATGGACAAGGCGGAATGGGATGGGACTCTCGATTTCACCACGGTGAACGGCAGCGTCACTTTGGAAATGCCGGCCGATCTCAACTGCGAAGTCAGCATCTCCACGGTAAACGGACATATCGCCAGTGACTATCCGTTGACGGTGACGGGCAAGTTCTCGCCTCGCCATGTGAAAGCGACGATAGGGGACGGTGGGCGTACGCTGGTGGTGAAAACGGTGAACGGGAGCGTCAAGCTGAGACGTTCCTGACGATAGAGAGAAAGGGCGCCGAGCGGCGCCCTTTTTTTTGGCCGTACATGCTTGGCCTTCCATTGCATAGACGCCTGCCCTTCCTCTCCCTACATTTGCGGCGCTTCGAGGACCAGACGACCGACCTTTACGCGGAGCGAGCGTTTTAATTGAAGGCGGAAATAGACATCGTCGCTGCCCGCAAATCGATCGCTAGCATTGCTGTCGAGACGCCGGTTCTTGCCGCGCCCGAGCTCGACCGCCGCACAGCCGCCCACGTTTGGCTCAAGCTCGAGAACCTGCAGGTCACGGGCTCCTTCAAGGTTCGCGGGGCGACCAACAAGATCCTCGCTCTGTCAACAAGCGAGAGGGAACTGGGCGTCGTGGCTTGTTCGAGCGGCAACCACGGCCGCGCCGTCGCCTACGTGGCGGACCTGCTGGACATCCACGCCGCGATATGTGTGCCCGAGTGGGTCGATCCGACCAAGCTCGACGCTATTCGCAAGCACCGTGCGGAGACCATCCTTCACGGACGCACGTATGACGAGGCAGAGCAGAGGTCGTACGAGATCCAAAGAGAGCGTGGTCTTGCCTACGTTCACCCATTCGATGACCCGCACGTTATCGCAGGCCAGGGAACCATCGGGTTGGAGCTCCTCGAGCAGATTCGCATGCTCGACACCGTCGTTGTTCCACTTTCGGGCGGCGGGCTGATTAGCGGGATCGCGTTGGCGCTCAAGAGAGAAGAGCCGAGCATGCGTGTCGTCGCCGTATCGGCGGCCAACGCACGGGTCATGCACGAGAGCCTCGAGGAGGGCCGTCCGATCTCCTTCCCGGAGGAGAAAACGATCGCCAGTGCGCTCTCGGGCGGGATCGGGCTCAAGAACCGGTACACATTCGAGATCGTGCGCGATCTCGTGGACGACTATCTGCTAGTCTCTGAAGAGGAGATACGCGAGGCTATGGCGTTTGCCGCGAGCGAGTACAAGCTGCTGGTGGAGGGGGGTGGCGCCGTAGGCATCGCGGCCTTGCTGAGCGGCGCATTCAGCGGATCCGGGGAGAACGTGGCCGTGGTCGTGAGCGGCGGTAATGTGGAAGCGGCCGTGCTGTCGGAACTAATAGCGAAATAATCGAATTGACGGCAGTATCTGGCTGATCTTTCTGTCGCCGCACCGGTCAGGCGGACATCACTTTCGCCCGTAGGCGCTTCGGCATCTTCTCGCAAGCGTATCGGACAGTAGTCCTGGAAAAACGGTCGATGTCGGCCACTAGGAAGTCGGCGACCGCCTGAGGTCGTTTGCGCGAGACCTCCTTGAGGAGCCAGCCGATCCCTTTCTCCACCATG
>JBDHAI010000338.1:0-3091 GCA_039588155.1 Gemmatimonadota bacterium
TCATCCGCCGACGCATCGGTCAGCAACGTCGAGAACCGATCCACATCGATACGGCCCGCCGCGAACTTACCCAAGCTCAAGGCCACGGCGTCGCCGCGACCTTCCTTCGCCGGCTGGTGGCTCGCTAAATAGCCTCGGACTTCCTCCGCCGTTGTCACGACGGCCGAGCGATATTTCTCGATCGGGCTGGCCAGGGCGCGGAGCGCGGTTTCCATCCGTTCGTCAGACTCCATAACGATCCAACTCCTCATTGAGGGCTTTCACCCTCTCTTCCGCCGTGTGCGCAGGCAGCCGGCGGATGTCCTCATAGCGCGGTAGCGCCTCGTTCCGATAGAAGACGCCGATGCGCACCCGGTCGGTCGGCTCCGCGAGCGCGCGGGCCGCGTTCAGGTCTATGGGGTCGTGGTAGAGTGTGTGCTCGTAGATCTTCTCGAGATCCTTGACCCAGACCCCGTCGTCATGGATCAGCAGCTCGATCACGTCGGGCGTCTTCACGGCCTCGTCGTAGATCGACTCGGTGTAGATTGGGCAGCGCTGCAGTATGCGGACGAAGGCGAAGCCCTTGTGGTGATACGCGGCTTTCAACGTCTGGTACAGGTGCGAGGGGATCCACTCCACCGTCTGCGCCACGAACGACGCGTTGGTGACACCGAGCGTTGCCGTCAGCGGGTTCAACGCCCGCAGGTAGCTGCCCTTTGGCTGCGTGTTGCTGGGAAAGCTCAACGGCGTGGTCGGCGACGTCTGACCCTTGGTCAGCCCGTACATATTGTTGTCGAGCAACAGCGCGACCATGTCGACGTTGTAACGGATCGCGTGGATCCAGTGGCCGGCACCGATCGAGCAGCAGTCGCCGTCGCCCATCACCGTGAACACATCGAGTTCCGGTCGCTCCAGCTTGATTCCCGTCGCCACCGGGAGCGCGCGGCCGTGAAGACCGTGAAAGCCGTAAGTCTTCATGTAGTGCGGGAAGCGGCTCGAGCAGCCGATGCCCGACACGAACACCGTGTTCTCCGGCTTCAGTTGCTCTTCGGCGAGCAGTCGCTGCATCGCGGTGAGGATGCTGTGATCCCCGCACCCGGGGCACCAGCGCGCCACGGCACCCTCGTAGTCCTCCATATCGAAGTGTCGCTCATCTATAACGCCGCAACCGAGCAGCGAGCTTCCGTAGTGCGTCATACACCCACCCCCACGGCCAATCTCGATTTGATGGCCTTCAGAATGTTGCAGGGCCGTAGCGGCTGACCTGGCACCCGGCTCCAGCAATCGATGTCGACTAACGTGTGAGACCGCAGCAGTACAGCGAGCTGGCTGCGGCGTCGGTTCTCTGGCGTGATATAAGGATCGTCGCGTCTATCACTGTAGTTGATCTCGATCGTCATCACTCGCTCGAAGCGGCTGAAGATCTCCTTCAGGCCCGGCTCCAGCGGGGAAAGGAAAGTCAAATGCGTAGACGACACCGAGTGTCCCTCGGCCCGCGCCCGATCCACCGCTTCATCGATCGCGGATTTCGTGCTGCCCCAACCGACCACGAGCAGTTCACCCGACTCGTCACCATGGATCTCCGGCCGCCGCAGTGTAGAACCCAGCACCGCGATCTTGCGGCTGCGCATCTGGCAACCCAGCTGATGGCTGTCTGGATCGTACGCCACCTTGCTCCACTCGTCGTGGGCCAGGCCCGTCACCGTGTGCTCGCCGCCCGGTTGGCCCGGCACGCGGCGCTCTGAGAGGCCGGTGCGTGGATCCCAGTCGTAGGGTGGCTTGTCCGCTGGGATCGGTGTCAGGTTGATCGGCGCTTGCTGCCAGCGGCTGTCGAGCTGCGGCCGTGGGTACGGCTGTACGCCGGTCGCCAGGTTCGCGTCCGTGAGCACGATCACGACCGTGCGGAACGCCTCAGCGATGCGACGTGCCGTGACCATGACGTGAAAGCACTCCTCGATCGTCGCCGGCGCGATCACCACGTGCGGCGCATCGCCGTGCTGTCCGAAGAGCGCGGCCAGAAGATCCGACTGCTCGACTTTGGTCGGCAGGCCGGTGCTCGGCCCTCCCCGCTGAACGTCCACCACCACCAGCGGAACCTCGAGCATCACGGCGAGCCCGAGGAACTCTTGCTTAAGCGAGAGTCCGGGACCCGACGTGATCGTAAACGCGACCTTCCCCGCGTACGAGGCACCGATGGCGACGCCGACTGCGGCAATCTCGTCCTCGGCCTGGTGAACGACACCTCCGAACCTGTCGTAGACTTCGCCTAGATAGTGAGAGGCGGAGGTGGCCGGCGTGATCGGGTACATGGAACACAGCTCCATACCTGAGGCGATGGCCCCCATGCCGATCGCCTCGTTCCCGTTCATCACCACCATCGGCACGTCCGACTTCACCGTCGGTACGCTGATACGGAAGTCAAGGTTGTTTTCCGCCCAGGCTACGCCCGCATTCAATAGACTGACGTTACGCTCGTAGATCTCTTGGCTCTTCTTGCGGAACTGGTGGGCGATCTGTGCCTTGATCAGATCGAGGTCCCTTTCGCAGATCCAGGCCAATAGACCCAGGGCGAACATGTTCTTACCGCGGCGTGTGTCCTCCACGATCTTCAGGCACTCTTCCTCCATCGGAACTTCGACGATCCGGTAGTTGCCTGCCGCACGGATCTTCTCCAAGCCCTCTTTCCACTCTTGCTGGATCGACTCGTCCGGATGAGTCTTCCACACGTTCTCCAGCAGAACGATCGCGTCGTCCGCCAGTGCATCGAGCTCGATCCGGCCCAGCAGCACCTGCTCGTTGAACGCGACCACCAGATTCGTGGCATCGCCCCAATTCGAGATCACTTCGGTGCCGAAGCGGACCCGGTTGCCGCTGCCGCCCGTCTTCGTGCGAGGCGGCGGCTGGATCTCCGCCGGGATGATCTCCACCGTCCAGGCGCCGTTCCCCATCTTCGCACAGGTTGACCCGAAGATCTGACCACACTTCTGGGCGCCCTCTCCCGAGTCGGAGACGATCTCGACCGTCGTCTCCGGGACCGAGATGATCTCGAGCTTCGATTTGTCACCCTTTCGGGTGCTCTTCTTGCGCGACGTGCGCGTTTTCGTGGCCACTG
>JBDHAI010000339.1:0-3088 GCA_039588155.1 Gemmatimonadota bacterium
CTGCGAAGCTCTCCTCCGGCTCTGCCAGAATCTGGGACACGAAGCCATCGAGAGCCTGCGTGACCCCAGAGTACGGGGTCGTCCTCAGGTACTGGTCAAACTTGCCCCTCAAGAAGTGGCCGCTCTTTTCGGATACCGGTCGCTGCAATTCTTCAACCAGAGCCGTCTTGCCAATGCCGGAGTAGCCGCTGACGAAGATCATCGAGGACGTCTCGCGGCATGCTCTGTCGAAAGCACTCACCAATTCCTTCAACTCACGCTCGCGGCCATAAAGCTTCTGAGGAAAGATCATCCGGCCCAGTTGGTCGGCCTCTCCCACCGGGAAGCGTTCGATGGTACCGTCTGGGCTCAAGCGCTGTAGGCACTCCTCCAAGTCCACCAACACGCCGGCCGCTGATTGATATCGATCTTCGGGGTGCTTGCTGAGCAGCTTCAGGATGATCTCGCTGATCACCTCGGGGATCTCAGGCGACGCGCGCGAGGGTGAGACCGGTATCCGAGCGATATGATGATGGATGAGCTCCGCGGCGTCCTCTGAATCGAACGGCAGCTGCCGGGTCATGAGCTCGTAGAGAACGACCCCCAGAGAATACAGATCCGAGCGTTCGTCCACGGCACGCTTGATCCGCCCCGTTTGTTCCGGTGCGATGTAGGTCAGTTCCCCCAGTATCTGGTCGGGCTGGACTAACCGTTGGCTATCGTCGTCGATGCAGGACGCAGAACTGAGATCGATGAGACGGACCGCCCGCTCTTTGCTTTCGACGAGAATGTTCCGGCTGCTGAGACCCAGGTGGATGACGTTCTGTCGATGGATGTCGGCCAGAATGCGCGTCAGAGCAACGGCTATTTCCAGTCTCGAGCGCAGCTCGAGTGGGTGGCTCGCGATGTAGTCCCGCAGCGTTTCGCCCTCGACGTACTCGAGGATCAGCGCCGGTCGATCGTCGATCGAACCTCGTCCCAGGACCTTGCGTACCCCCTCGACGGCGTCGAGGGAGCGCGCCATCTCATACTCAACTTCCAGAGGTCGGATATCTTGCCGGGATGGGTGGCTCTTCGAAGGCCTCTTGATCACCACCGCCTGGGTGGAATCCGGGAGGACCTCGACTGAGATTTCCGAGTTGCCTCGGTGAATCGTGCCTTTTTTCGCTGATTCCATTGTCGCCAATATACCGAAGTCGCCCCTGGCCGCAGGGTTTCTAAGCTAGGATAACACCCGGGGTGACGGCTAGACCGCGTACCACCAACCCGGAACCTTGCCACTGCGTCAGCGCGTAACGAGGAAGATGACAAACATGATGGCGGTGGGGGCGAGCGCCGCGCCAAGCAGACCCACCGGTGAAACGCCGTTATCAAAGTACTTCTTCAGCAGTGAAATGCCAGCCGGGTTGGGAGCGTTGGCGATGATGGTCAAACCTCCGCCCGTAACGGCGCCTGCGACGACGGCATGTTTGAGAGCGTCGCTGAACCCGGGAACCAGCGTGGCGAGGTATGTGATGGCCGCGTTATCATTGAAGGCCGTCAGCACTGTCGCCGCCGCCATCAGAGATATCTCGCCCAGATTCCCCAGTATCGGCGCGATCCACCAGCCCTGGACGCCGCCGTGTATGACCAGTCCAGCGAGGAAGAAACCCACGAGCATGGCGGGCTTCAGGTCGACACGGTTCTGGTAGTCCTCGGTTACCGCTGCAAAGCCCAGGAAGAACAGCATCCCCAGCATGAAGAGCGGCGCATAGTGCGCGTTCACGATGGTCCACCCCATGAACAGCACGTGCATTAGGGTGACCCAGACCGGTACCGGATCATCACGCTTGTCCCAGTCGGGATCGATGAACGTCCCGCGCTGGCCCGCCGGCAGGAGCGCCGGTACCAGCCGTCGCATTTCCCGCAAGCGGATCTCGTCGAAGCGCAGGGCGAACGCCTCACGAATGAGGTCCTCGTCGATGCCTCTCGCGCGCAGCTCGGGCACCAACTGATCCTCCAGCTGCGTCCGAATTCGGTCACTGAGGTCTTGAATCTGCTCCTCGAGGCGGTCGTGCGTACCGGTGTCGGCGCTGATGGTTTGCCTGAGCTGGTCGAAGCGTGCATCCACGTCCGCGCGCTTCAGAAAGAGCGTCTGGATCTCTTCCTTCAACCGAACGACGGCGTATTTGTCTTGGAGCGCCATCAACTCACGCCGAAACAGAGCGAAGTAGAGCCCGTTGGAGACGACGATGCCGACCGCCGCCTTCCAGCCGAAATGCAGAAGCATATGGCTCATTCCCCAGCCCCACGGTCCCGCTACCATGAGCACCGGCGGCGCGGCGAAGTGCGTCAGCGCGCCGCCCACCGAGACGTTGACGAGAAGCAGACCGAGCGTCGCGTACTTGAACTTCGTGCTCGGTTCCAGCGCATAGAAAGTGCGCGCCAGCACGAGCGCCGATATCGTCATGGCCGCGGGCTCGGTGATGAACGACCCGAGCAGCGCGCCGATGGTGAGCGTCGTGAACCAGAGGGCGGCGAGCGATCCTCCCAGCATCCCGGCGATGCTCTTGATGATACCTTCCGCGAGTCGGAGAATCGGGCGAGTTGCGGCTAGCGTCATGATGACGACCACAAATGCCGGCTCGGTGAAGTTGACCGTCTCGCCGATGTAGTGCACCGCCGTGCCCCAGTCGTAGAAGCCGATGATCGCGATCATCAGCACAACAGCCCAAAGGCCGAACACGACCTCGACCTCGCCGAGAAAATGCATGAGCCTGGCACCATGGCGCCCTGCCCCACGGGGTGTCGAGACGCTCGGCGAGCTCACAGGCCTCGCGTACCCGCGTCGCGGCCTGGGCCGGATAGCCCTGGAGCCATAGGCGCCAGCTGTCCACACCCTGGCTGATCACCCCAGGTTCGTCCTGGGCATAGAGTCTGGGCAGGTCGCCGTGCCGTAGCGGGTCGTAGAGCGTCAACACCTGCCGCACGGAGTCAGCGGATTCGGCGAACTCCCCGTGCAAGAAACAGGTCCGGGCCCTGGCGGAATGAATCATGAGCACCAGCTCGTCGTTCTCCGTCCCTGCGGCCAGCTCGAGCATTCGGGTCACGAGATGGGCGCTCTCTGCCA
>JBDHAI010000340.1:0-3074 GCA_039588155.1 Gemmatimonadota bacterium
GGCGAATGCCCGCCCTGCTGTTCTGTCTACTCGCAGCGACACTGACGACCGCTTGCACAACACGGCCGCGGCCGGCTCCGGTGGACGCTGGAGCTTTCTGGCCGACCTACATGGGCAACGTCGCGCGATCGCCGTTTCTCAACGAGACGGTATCGAGTCAGCCACCCACCGTGATGTGGTCCACGACGGTCGGCTCTGGGCTTCGCGGCACACCCGTGGTGACCGACGAGACCGTCGTCGTCGTCACCTCGGACCGGAAGATCCACACTCTGAGCCGCGAGGACGGCTCGAAGTTCTGGCAAAAAAGGCTCGCGGGTCCGGCGGTTCCCCCGCTGGTCGTCGGCGAGGTCATCATTACGGCGACCGAGGATAAGGGGCGTATCGAGAGCCTGGACATGGCTGAGGGAGCCGACCTCTGGCGATACGATTTGCCATCGGTCGCCACTCCCATCACGTTGCACAACGACACACTCTACTTGGCCGCCGAGGACGGTTCTTTGTTCGCATTCGTGCCCGGCTCGGACACTCCCATCTACCAAGCCTTCTTCCAGCGCGCCGCCAGCGCCGGCCCGGTGATCTTCGATGCCTGGATCGCCTACGTGGCTTACGACAGCCTATTCGTGCTCGACCGACCTACGGCGCAGCGACAAGCCGCCGCGTCTAACCCTGAAGTCTTCGTCGGGGAGGCCGCCAGCGACGGTGAAGCCATCTACCTGGCGACAGAGCGCGGCTCGCTCATCGCCTTCACCATTCCCGAGCTGCAATTCCTCTGGCAGGCCTCGGGATTCGGCAACTTCGAGGCCGGTCCAGTCCTGGCCGATTCGCTCGGCTACGCGGTCACCCGGACCGGGAAGCTCGTCCGCTTCAATGCGCAAAGCGGCGCCGCTCGAATCTTGGCGGACGTCGGAGGTACCGTCATTGCCCCGCCAACCGTCGTCCAGAACGGCGTACTCGTCGGCACCGTGCCCGGATACCTCCATTTCCTCTCGCGGAACGGAGAGCCCATTTGGGATGTAGAACTAGATGGGTCCGTCGAATGGCCCGTCTTCGTTCACGAGGGACGTATCATCGTACCCATCTACAAGAAACACGCAGGGGGGTTGAGCTCCGGGTCACGCGGCATGCTGATGGAACTACGCTGAACATGAAGCCGTTCGCTGCGCTATCGCTCCTCGTTCTAGCATCCCTGGGTCCACAATTGGCCAGGGCCCAGGACGGCGCGAGTCAAGAACGCCTCCAGCGGACCCTCGCACCCCACCACGACTCAGCGCTACAGCTCGCCTTCGCCTCGACGAGCAGCCTCGAGGATGCGAACGACGCCGGGCTCCCGTTGCCTAAGTATGGCGGCTGGGTCGGCGTCACTAAGTGGGTCACTCTGGCCGCATCTCTCGGGTTCGGGGCCGCCGGCGTCATTGTCAGCCGCAACGCCGACGATCTCTTTTCGCAACTCGACGCGCTCTGCTCCGCCGACCCCGATGACTGCCGCTCCCGCAACCCGGACGGCTCCTATGCGAACCCCGTTCTGGAGCAGCTGTACAACGATGTCCTGAAAAAGGATCAGCAGGCCCGCGTCGCATTTGTCGGCTCCCAGGTCGCTTTCGGTGCCAGCGTCCTGCTCTTCATCGTCGACTTCCAGAATCGCGGCGGCCCGGAAAATGAGCCCTACCAACCCGAGGGCGAGGCGAAAACCGCGCTGCGTCTGACGGCAACTCCAGGGGCTTTCACGTTGCGGTATTACTTTGAGTGAGGGCTGTATCTATTTGTATAACAAATGGTTACGGCTATCACTGAACACAACACGTGACCCGGCACGATTCGCCCTCAGTCACCCCACCTCATACAACTTCAGCCTCTCTCTGAACTGAGTGCGGAGCGCCACCGCCAGGGCCGCGTGCTCTTGCCGTTGCAGGGTCGGGTCGTCCGCGACGATCTGATTGGCGGCATCGCGGGCCGAATGGAGGAGGGTCTCATCGCGCTCGAGGTCGGCGAAGCTGAACTCGGGGAGCCCGTGCTGGCGAGCGCCGAAGAAGTCGCCGATGCCGCGGAGGTGGAGGTCCGCCCGGGCGATCTCGAAGCCGTCGTTGGTAGCCGCGAAAACCTTGAGTCTCTCGGGCGCCGCCCGGCTCCCGTGGAGCACGATACAGTAGCTTTGTTCGGCGCCCCGCCCCACGCGGCCGCGCAGCTGATGGAGCTGAGAGAGGCCGAAGCGTTCGCCGCCTTCGATGATCATGACGGTGGCGTTGGCGACGTCAATGCCTACTTCGATCACGGTCGTCGAAACTAGTACATCGATGTCGGCGGCCAGGAAGCGGCGCATGACATCGTCTTTCTCCGGGCCGGACATGCGGCCGTGGATGAGAGCGACGCCTAGGTCGGAAAGTAGATCTTGCGACAAATGCTCGAAGGCTTCGCTGGCAGAGCGGACGTCCAACACCTCGGATTCTTCGATAACCGGGTAGACGACGTAGGCCTGGCGGCCCTTCGCTACCTCCTCTCGCACAAACTCGAACACGCCCCCCCGAGCCGAGTCACGGCGAAGCACCGTCTTTACCGGCCGGCGCCCCGGCGGCAGCTCGTCGAGTACCGAGATGTCGAGGTCACCGTAGAACGTCAGGGCGAGCGAACGCGGGATTGGCGTCGCCGACATCACGAGCACGTCCGGCGTGGTAGCCGCTTGGCGAAGCTGCATACGCTGGCGTACGCCGAAGCGGTGTTGCTCATCGATAACGACCAGGCCCAGGTTGTGAAACTCGACGCCCTCTTGGATC
Source organism: Gemmatimonadota bacterium (assembly GCA_039588155.1). Taxonomy (GTDB): domain Bacteria; phylum Gemmatimonadota; class Gemmatimonadetes; order Palauibacterales; family KS3-K002; genus JBDHGH01. The sequence continues at coordinate 2,769 of JBDHAI010000340.1, forward strand.
AGGGCGTGGGTACCGATGACGAACTGGGCGTCCCCGGAGCCGATTCGCTCCAGCCCTTCCCTGCGCGCGGCCGCCTTGAGGCCACCTCGCAGCAGCGCGACGCGGACCGAGAGATTCTCGAGCATGGTTGTGATGGTGTTGTAGTGCTGCTCGGCCAGCAGTTCGGTTGGGGCCATCAGGGCGGCTTGGTACCCGTTCTCGACGGCGCGGAGCATGGCGAATACGGCGACCACCGTCTTGCCGCTACCGACATCGCCCTGGAGCAAGCGGTTCATTGGCCGCGGCTGGCCCATGTCTCCGGAGATC
>JBDHAI010000341.1:0-3070 GCA_039588155.1 Gemmatimonadota bacterium
CGACTCGGTGCTGAAGGGCGAACCGTACAAGATCCGCGGACTCATCGTCCTGGGCGGCTCCATCATCACCGCCTGGCCCGAGCCGCAGGTTTGGCGTGACACGCTGAACGCCCTCGACTTTCTCGTCAGCATCAACCGCTATCACACGGCCGACTCCGCCTACGCCGACATCGTTTTGCCAGCCACAACCATGTACGAGATCACCTCGTACATGACCTACGGCCCGATCTTCAAAATCCGCGAAAAGCTGATCGAGCCCGTAGGCGAGGCGCGCAACGACTACCTCATCCTTACGGAGCTGGCGGACCGGCTGGGTTACGGCGACGCGTACCCGCGCAGCGAAGAAGACCTGCTGCACCATGTGCTCGAGGGCTCGGGCTTCTCTTTGGAGGACGTGCGCGCGGCCGGCGGCGAAGTGCAGATCCCCACCGCGATGATGGGTTACAGGAAGTGGGAGAAGGGGATGCTGCGCGAGGACGGCGAGCCCGGCTTCGCCACGCCATCGGGGAAGTTCGAGATCGCCTCCAGCGTTCTCGAGGAGCACGGCTACGAAGCGCTCCCCGTCTACACCGAGCCGGGCGAAGGGCCGTTGGCGCAGCCGGCGCTGGCGGAGAGTCACCCTCTCGTTTTCAACTCGGGCGCGCGTATCTTCGCCGACTTCCGAACCCAGCATCACGGAGTTCCAGGCCTGAGCCGGAAGGCGCCGGCCCCGCAAGTGACTATGAACACACGAGATGCGGCGGCGCGCGACATCGAGGACGGCGACTGGGTCTGGGTGGCAACCCGGCGCGGCAGGGTGCGCTTCCGAGCGCGTGTCAGCGACGACATCGTCGAGGGCGCTATCGACGCGAACATGGGAGGCGGCGGCCCACTGGGCTCGAAGGAATGGCAGGATTGCAACGTCAACGATCTCACGGACCTGACCCGCTACGACCCGATCTCGGGCTTCCCGGTCTACAAGGCGCTGCTTTGCGAGGTGGTCAGGGCGGAGGGCTCGAACGGCTCCGGGCGTGTCGCCGAAGACGAGAGCGAGGCGGTGGTCGAGATCGCCAAGCCGCAGAAGCCGCGGAGACAGGTATACCTGGATCACAACGCCACGACGCCGGTTGACCCCGAGGTGCTCGAAGCGATCCTACCGTTCTTGGAACAAGAATACGGCAACCCGTCCAGCATCCACAGCCGCGGGGTCGAGGCGCGTAATGCAGTGGAGGCGGCCCGCAGGAAGGTGGCTCAGGCTCTGAACTGCACGGCGCGCCGCATTGTGTTCACAGGCGGCGGCTCCGAGTCAGACAACCTGGCGATCAAGGGGATCGCGTTCGCGAAGCGCGAGGCGGGGAACCACATCATCACGTCGACGGTCGAGCATCCAGCCGTGCTCCATACCTGCGAGTCGCTTGAGGAGTTCGGTTTCGAGATCACCTACCTGGATGTCGACTCCGACGGAATGGTCCAGCCCCAGGCGCTCGGCGGCGCCATCACCCCGCAGACGATCCTCGTCAGCCTGATGATGGCGAACAGCGAGGTGGGCACGATCAACCCGATCGCCCAGCTGGCACGGATCGCCCACGAGCACGACGCCCTTTTCCATACCGACGCCGTGCAGGGCCTCGGCAAGCTCCCCATCGACGTGGAGGAGCTGGGCGTCGACCTGCTCTCTGTATCCAGCCACAAGATCCACGGGCCCAAAGGGCTGGGCGCACTCTACGTGCGCCAGGGCGTCGAGCTGTCGCCGGTCATCCACGGCGGCGGTCAGGAGCGGAAGCTGCGCGCCGGCACCGAGAACGTCCCGGGCATTGTCGGCTTCGGAAAGGCCTGCGAGCTCGGCGTGCGTCGCTTGAATCACAGGGAGATGGAGCGGGTACGAAAGCTGCGCGGTAGGCTGGAGGCGGGCATAAGGGAGATCGTCCCAGCGGCGAAGCTCAACGGACATGCGACGCAGCGGCTACCCAACACGCTCAACATGACGCTGCCCGAGATGCGCGGCGAATCGCTCGTACTCTTCCTCGACCGGCACGGCGTCTTCTTCTCGTCCGGCTCCGCCTGCAAGTCAGGCAACCCCGAACCGTCCCACGTGCTCGTAGCGATGGGGCTCAGCGAAGAAGACGCGCACTGCGCCATCCGGATGTCCCTCGGCGTCGGCAATACGGAAGAGGACATCGACTACGTGCTGGCGAGCCTGGCCGAGGTCATCGGCGACCGCCAGAGCAGCGTGCGCTTTGTCGGCTGCCGTTAAGCCCGGCATCCGGGGTTGGGCGTCGGGACGGTCGTCTCGCTCCGGCTCCGACCCCCGGCCTACGCCTTGCCCTCCCAGCCGTCCAGCGCCTCGAACACCTGCAGCGCGAAATCGACCTTGCCGAACGGCGCGCTCACCTGGATGCCCTGAACATGGGGCTCGAGCGCTTCCACCATCTCGCGTGCGATAGCCAGACCTTCTTCCATCGCCGCTTCTTTGCCGCGCTCGGAGGCGCGCCCCATTCGCTCGAGGATCGAGTCGGGGACGACAACGCCGGGTACCTCGTTGGCCATGAACTCGGCGTTCCGGTAAGAGACCAGCGGCCAGACGGCGGCCACGATGGGGATGCGCACGTGATCGATCTTTTCGAGAAACTCCAGGAAAGTCCGGGCGTCGAAGACCGGCTGGGTCACTGCGAACTGCGCGCCGGCGTCGACCTTCCACTCGAAGTGATGGATCTCGTAGTCGGGGTCGATCGACGAGTGGTTCACGCCCACTCCGTGGAAGAAGCTGGTGGCAGACCCGAGTGAGTTGTCGCCGAGATCGAGTCCCTCGTTCAGCTTGCGCACCAGGTTGGTGAGACCGACGGAGTCGATGTCGAAGACCGCCGTAGAGTCGGGGTAGGGTCCGTGTTTCGGTGGATCACCGGTGATTATGAGCAAGTTGCGCAACCCTAGCGCGTGGGCGCCCAGCAGATCGCTCATCATCCCCAGCAGATTACGATCGCGACAGCAGTAGTGAGGGATGGTCTCGAGCCCGACTTCGCGCACGATAATCGCGCAACTGGCCAGCACACCCATCCGCATCATCGCACGGGGACCGTCGGGCACGTTCACC
>JBDHAI010000342.1:0-3530 GCA_039588155.1 Gemmatimonadota bacterium
GCGACAGCCCCTAGGCGCTCAAGACAAACCGCCCGATCCGCGCCGGTGGATTGGGTCAATTCGACCCGAACACTGATCGCGGTGAGCCCTGGCGATATCGCGATCAAGCACAGGCAACACAAGAGGTTACAGGCTTCTGGCTCACTGGCATCGCCCTTGCACAAACAGATGGTGGGGTGAGCCGGGGTGCTCAACCCCGTAAACAAGAAGGTGAGGAGGCAAACTTGGGAACCGAGTTGATCTTTGTCACGGCGGCTGCGTTCGTGGGAGCCGCTTGGGTCATAGCGAAATTCGCCGGAACGGCAGGCGGCGGTAAATCGCCTTGAGCGAGCTAACCTGCCGGCCTGTCGGGTCGGCGGTCGAACGGCAAAGAGCCCGGGAGTCGATCTCCCGGGCTTTTTTGCTTGGAGCCATATCGCGTGTTGGGAGGGTGCGCTGGGAGCCTCTCTCTTCATGTCGCGCCGGCCCAGGCCGGGATCCGGGACGGGCCGAGGCGCTCCAAATGTCCGTTCGCGGCTCCCACCGCACCCTCCCCATGTGCGAGCGCCCCCGCCTGTGCGGGACTTCTGCCCGAAGCAGCGCGACATGAAGCGAGGGCTCAGTGCCGTGCTCGACCGAAACCCCGCGCGCGAGACCACACGCCGGGCCCAGCGGTCGAATGGGAAAGAGCCCGGGAGTCGATCTCCCGGGCTCTTTGATTGGCGAGTCGAATCAAGCGGTGTTATGCTAAAGCTGTGTGGTTAGGCCCCGACCACGCACCGACGGGGTTCCCCCGATGGCTAAGCTTCCCGTTCTCTTCCTGGCCGGCCTTCTCAGCCTCGCACTCTTCCCGAGAAGCACGACAACCACAGCCGCAGACGCCACCGCACTTCAAGGGGACATGTTGCAGGACCTGCTGAGCGAGCTGGCCGATGCGGCGGCACGAGAAGTCGACGCGAGCGATCGCGCAGAGGTCGACAACGCAGTCGCGAGCTATCCAGAGGGCGGGGATTTCATCACCGTCACACCGAGTGAAGACGGGTACGACATCGGCATCCCCTCCAGAGCGGCAGCCTTCTTCATCGCCGGAACGAAGGCGGTTGTCGAAACCCCCAATCGACATGTCGCCCGCTGGTGTTTTCTCGAAGCGGCAAAGCGGAACACCTCACAGCCGGCCTTCTTGAACAACGCGGCGTTCGTACTGCTCGAGTTCGATATGTTCGAGGAGGCCCGCGAAATTCTACAGCACGTCAAACGCATCGCTCCCGGCCACACATCTGCCTACATCAACATGGGCGTAGCCCTGAACGGACTAGGCGATTACGAGGGCGCGGCGGAGAATTTCCTTCAAGCGTTCGAGCAGTCCGGGCAACTCGACCACCTGAGGATGGCCGCGAACTCCGCCACTCGTGCCGGGACCTCGAGCCGGGTGACCGACGCGGTGCACGAGTTGGCCGATCAGCTGCTGCCGGACGAGGGTGGCGGTGAAGGGGAGGATGAAGGCGGCGGCGCTGGGGCGGGAACCCCAGGCACGCGCGGCGGCAAGTGCGAACCACCCTTCCCGGTCGTGCGCTGCGAACAACCGGTTGGAGAGGCCTCGGTGGACCGTCGCTTCTATGACGGCCCCTGGGAAGAGAAGGCAGACGCGAACCAGAGACACCACGAGAGGATCGGGCGAATCTACGACGATTACACGGACCGAATGATGGACATCGCCAACAACGAGTGGGTGCCATGTAGTGAGGCGGCGTCGGCCGAGCTGCGCAGCTGCAATTCCAGGTGTGACACTTCCGCGTGTACGCACTATTGCCGCTGCGTGAACAGAATCGCCACCGCGCGCTGCAAGGTTAAGTCAGACAAAGCACTGCGCGAGGCGGCACAAACACGCGAGCAACGCGTGTCCGATGAGATCGGGCTCTACCGTGGAGAGCTGCAGGCGATACTCACCAGAGCGCAGAAGGAGTACCCCTCCGAGTTCTTGGCCTACCTCGGGTGCACGATGGACTACGACATGCAGGGCTTCTACCGCGAGGAGTACCTGTGCCAGCAGCGGGGCGCCGTTTGGTGGGTTGGCGTCACGACCCGCAACCTCAATCAGGCCGAGGAGCAGCTCGCAGCAGCCCTTGCGGCCTGCGCCGATGCAAGGCCGCCCGTCAGGTGGATGATCGACTCCGAGACCTCGGTCAGCGTCGGCTCCGACTTCTGTTTCCTCGTGTTGTGCGTCGGGATCGACGACTCCGGGTCCATCTCGCTCTCGATCAAAGCGGGGCTCGCCGTTCAGGTCAGCTACGACCCGTTTGCAGATGAGTGGGCGCTCAGCGCCGGCCTCGGAGTGCAAGTCGGCGCCGGCAGCGCCCAGGTCGATGCTTCCGTAATGGTGACGTTCACCGACGGCCAGGTCACCCTCGAACCTCAGTTGGGGATGGGGTCGGTCACGGTGAGCCAGGTGATGTCGTTCCACAGTTACTCCGGAATGCCCTCGCCCTAGGGCGCGGAGCCTGTCGCCTCAACTCGCGGCGTCGGTCGGGTACGGTGGGAGCATCTCTCAGTGCCGAGCTCGACCGACCCCGCGCACGAAACTACCCGCCCGGCTACCTCGTAGGTGTGGAAGTACCCAACTCCTGAGAACTGAACGTCACGGTCGAGGCTTTTCAGCAGCGGAGGTTCCAGATGGCCCCCAACGTTGTCGTGCGATCCGCGTTATCACTCTCGACGCTGCTGCTCCTGGCCACCGGCGCCGCCGCTCAGTCCTCCGCCGTCGACTCGGTGCGGGCACTCTTCGCCGCGGACCAGGACGTGGCCGCGATGTCGTTCGCCCAGGCCGCGGTGAAGGCACGGCCCGAGGATGCCGACGCCCATTGCGCCTTGGCCATCGTCTACGACATGGCCGAGCGGCAGGAAGAAGCGTCGGAGTCCGCCGAACGCTGCGTCGAGCTGGAGCCCGACGTCGCCGAGTACCAGTTCATCTACGGCGACGCGTTGATGGAGTGGGCCGGGCAGAAGGGGGGGCTCGGCGCCCTGGGGCCCGCCAAGCGAGGCAAGGCGGCGCTGGAGAAGACCATCGAACTCGACCCCGACAACCTCGAGGCTTATCTGTCGCTCTTCTTCTTTCATATGGAGGCACCGGGAATCGCCGGCGGCAGCAAGAAGGAGGCGAAGCGGCTGTCGCAGGCGATCGACCAGCGCGATCCCGCAATGGGGGTGTTCACCCGTTACCGGCTGAGCCTGGAGAAGCCGAAGGACGATGAGCTGGCCGGAGTGTTCGATGAGGCGCTCGCTCTCTGTGGCACGCCGGCCGATTCGTTGGGCTATGCGATGGCTGCGGCGATCGGGGTCGCGGCTCGCGTCGACAGCGATGTGCTCGCCGAGCAGCTGATCGCCCGGCTCTACGCGGCGCACCCCGACGACCCGCGCGCCCGGTACTACCGGGCCCGGCTCTGGGTGATGCAGGGCCGCAATCTCGAACAGAGCGAGGAGATCTTTTCCGCCTACGTCGAACTGGCCGAGCGACCGCCCCAATCGCCCAGCTTGGCCGGCGGCCGCTGGCGCCT
>JBDHAI010000343.1:0-3042 GCA_039588155.1 Gemmatimonadota bacterium
CAACCCCGTCAGGACCGCCGCATAATAGGCTAGTCAGCCACGCCGAAAAAGTCTGAAATTCGCGGGCTATCGAGATCCGGCGGCCGCCGCGGCAAATCATGCCAAACGCGATCCATACGTTCCTTGAGCGCGGTCGGCAGCTCGATCTCCGTCGCCTCGATGTGCTCAGCGAGCTGCTCCGGGCGACTGGCCCCGACGATCGCCGACGACACGTCGTCGCTGGCCAGCACCCAGGCAACCGCCGCGGTGACCAGTGAAAGCTCATGCTCGGCCGCCGCACCATTCAGCTCCCGCACCTCCGAGAGGTAGCGCTCCTCCCAGTAGCGCTGTCTGTAGACCTCACCGATGCCATCCAGGGCGAAGCGCGTCCCAGCGACCGGCTCGCGTCCGGGCTCGTGCTTTCCAGAAAGCAGCCCACCCGCGATGGGATTGTAGACCATGGTGCCTAGCCCGAACTCGCGTGCGAGTGGGAAGAGTGACTCTTCCGCCTCACGCTGCAGAATGTTGTAGCGAGGTTGCAGGCCACTGAAACCGGCGAGACCCAGTCGCGTGGCCTCCACCAAGGCCGCCGCCACCTCGTGGCTACGCACGTTGGAGATCCCGGCATAATGGATCTTTCCGTCTCGCCGGAGATCCTCCAGAGCCCGTAGCGTCTCATCGAGAGGGACGGTCCTATCCCAACCGTGACATATGTATAGGTCGATCCACTCGGTTCCGAGCCGCTTCAGCGACGCTTCACATGCGCGTACCAGGTGCAGCCTCGAGTTCCCCCGCTGGATGGGCAGTGGGCCCGTCGGGAAATACGCCTTGCTGGCGAGCACGATCTGGTCGCGCACCGCGCGTTCGTTTGACCAACGACCGACGAGAACCTCACTTCTCCCCACAGTCTCCAGCTTGAGAGGGATCGGATAGCAGTCTGCGGTGTCGTAAAAACAGACTCCGGCTTCGAAAGCTTTGTCGAGGATCTGGTAGCTGGTCTTCTCGTCGGCTTGCCCCGCCAAAGTCATCGTACCGAGACAAAGCTCTGTGACCTTGAGGCCGGAACCGCCAAAACTTCTCCACTCCATTTACACTGCTCCACGGTGCCGTTATCGAATTATCCCTCAACAAGAACAAGCTGTTCCGCGCGAGTGAAAGCGCGACCCCGGATCAGCTGCGTGCTGATCAACGAAGTCAGACCCGACGCGGCGAAAATCATTCCCACCACTACGAATTGATAGATAGCCGCGTATACAGGGTCGCTACCGGCCAATACCATGCCCGCCATCAAACCGGGAATCCATACGATGCCGAGCGCACGCAGTGTGTCGATCCGCGGGATCATCCCCGCACCCACGCCCGCCCGAACATACGGCGTCATCACCCGCTTCGGGGCCGCCCCGAGAGCCAAGCCCGCCTCTATGAAACCGACGTTTTGTGCAACCTCCGAGCGAAACCGCTCCAACGCCAACGCGTTCGAGTTCATGGCGCTGGCGATGACCATGCTTCCGACTGGAATGAGCGATTCCATGCGCGGGTCGATGGCTCCGGCCCACGTCATCAGCAGGATAACCAGACCCGCACCACCCGCGATGCCGTAGAACGAGATGGCCAGCGCGCCAGGTAGCCCCCGGGCACGTCGCGCCGCCGTCCCCGCCGCCGCCAACATCATGAAGAAAAGCACCAGAACGCTGGCCAGTGACGGTCCTTGGAAGACCAAGACCAGTATGGAACCCGCAGCGACGATCTGAATGAAACCGCGCAGCAGGGCGACAATACCCTCGCGTTCCAGGTGGACGTCTTGACGTCGTGCGATATAAATGACGGCCAACGCGAGGACTGCGGTGACGGCTGCCTGGGCCACCCCGAGTTGGAGCGTGTCACTAAACAGTTTAGCGAGCATAAGAGATCTCCGAGATCGGACCCGATTCCACTACTCGACCCGCCTCCAACACCACTGCGGTCCTCGCCATACGCACCGCCTGAGCGTGATCGTGGGTGACTATCAAGCAGGTCAGACCCTGGTCGGCGATGTTTTGACAGATCAATCGCTCAACCCCGAGCTGAGCCGCCTCGTCCAGGGCCGAGGTCGGTTCGTCCAGCAGTAAAATCTCCGGCCGGTTCGCCAACGTACGTGCCAACGACACCCGCTGGGCTTCTCCGCCCGACAGTTTGCTGACTTCTCGCGACGCGTAGCCCGTCAGCCCGACTCGCTGCAGAAGATCCGCGATCACTCCCGCAGGCAGCGTTTCGCCGTGCGACGCCGGGCCAAACGCCAGGTTCTCGGCGACGCTGCCAGGGAAGAGGAACGGCCTCTGCAGCAACATCCCAACGCGGCGCCGTAGCTCGCGCGGCTCCAGCTCTCTGTAGTCACGATCCTCTAGATAAACCGTCCCAGCGCTGGGCTCGTCGAGCCGATTCAGCAAGCGCAGTAACGAAGACTTCCCAGCACCGCTCGGCCCGCCGATCGCCACCAGGTCTCCGCGCTCGACTGTGATCGACACGTCGTCGATCAGTGTGTGGCCGTCGACCACGCGGGTGAGGTGCTCGGTTCGGAGAACCGGCCCGGGCCGCGCGTCCAACTCCAAGTTCTGTTGCTGAGGCATTCGCACCCTATCTGGAAAAAGCCACGTCACGCTGCCTGGCGGATGATTGCGCCCGCATTATCTTAGCGCCGCCATGTCGCAGGGACCACGGCAAAGCCATTGTTTCGACTTCGAGCATCGAGCAACGTTCATGGAAGACTCGAAAGCGCCAGGCAATCCCATCTGGGCCAAGTGGAAAGTGCTCGAGAGCGGCCGCATCACCGTCATCGTCACCTACGGCGGAGCTGGCGGCTATCACCGGCGCGAATACGACTTCGCGTCGTTGGACGAAGCCGCTCGAACACTCGGCTCCTCATTCCGAGACGTCGTCAAGACGGTGGTTGAGGCCGGACTCGCTGCAGGACGCTGGCACCCCTAGGAGACCCAAAGCGGAAGGGGCGGCGGAGAGCTGCAGCCACCCCCTGACGTAGCGCTGCTGCGGTCAGCCTCGAGGGCTAGGCGAAGACCTGTGAGAGCA
>JBDHAI010000344.1:0-3039 GCA_039588155.1 Gemmatimonadota bacterium
CTGGAAAGTAAATTGCTCGTTGGACCGTTGACCACGGATCGTCAGGTAGGGACTGATGCCCAGGCCCCAGTGCGCGCCGAGCGGCGTTGACCAGGTCAAGCCGAGCCAGGTCTCGGTCAGGTCCTCCTCGAACAGCAGGTCGGCCGCCGCCGCGTCGAGGCCGGGAAGTGAAGGACCCGTTTCTTCGGTAATCAGCCTCTTCTCGCTGATCCTGATGTCGGCCTTGTAGCGAGTGAGAATACTGTAGGCGAAGCGGCTGTTACCCAGGAACTTGAAGTTGATCTCGCCGGCGAAGAGCGAAGGCGCCGACCCGAGTTTGGTCGAGCCGATGTTCGACCCCTCCGCGCCTTCGATATCGACGGCGTAGCTGGTGTACTGAACGATATTGGCAGCTAGTAGCAGCTGGGTGTTCTTCACCAGCGCCAGCGCGCCCGGGTTGTAGTAGACCGCTGCCAGGTCGTCGGAGCTGCCGATCACCGCGCCGGCCAATAGGCGCGCCCGGTTCCCGTACTGGTTCGTCCAGTACTGTGCGTCTTGCCCGCGGCCCGCCTCAGGAACCACTAGTGCAAGTAGTATTGCGAGCATCCCAAGGGTACTCGACCGTCTCGTCATGGCGTCATCCCCTTAAAGAACAGACAACAGACAACGTTCGACGTTCAACGTTCAGTTCGACGTTCACCGTTCAGTTCGACGTTCAATGTTGAACGTCGTCTGTCGACTGTTGATCACTGCACAGCCTCGTCGACGTCGATTACCTGCACCTCAGGCAGATATTCTTGGAATGCCACACCATAGATTTCCCAGATCGTCACGAACAGCGCCGCTACGATGGGGCCGATGACGATCCCCGTGGCGCCGAACAGCAGCAGACCGCCGAGCGTGCCGAGCAGGATCAGCAGGTCGGGCATCTTGGTGTCTTTGCCGACCAGCCAGGGGCGCAGCAGGTTGTCCACCGTCCCCACGACCGCAGCGCACCAGATGAAGAGCGCGATCGCCGCTCCCGTCTGACCGATGGCGACAAGGTAGATGACCGCGGGGACCCAAACGAGGGCGGTACCGACGCCCGGAATGATCGAGAGCACGGCCATGACCGTTCCCCAGAACGCCGCCCCCTTGATCCCTACGACGGCGAAGGCCAGGCCGGCGAGACCGCCCTGAACGATCCCGATGACGAGCGTGCCCTTGATGGTCGCCCGGGCGACCGATGTAAAACGATCGACCATCTGAGATTCCTGGTCGGACGTCATCGGCATGTAGTAGAGGATCTTGTTGAGCAGTGCTTTCCCATCGATCAAGAAGAAGAACATAGCGTACAGCATGACGAAAAGCTGGAAGAAGAAGACGGCCGTGCCTCGGGTTCCGGCGGCGACGCTGTTGACCAGGAAGGTGCCGGCTGTGCCGGCGAACTCCGCCAATTTCGTGGCAATCTGATCGTAGTAGGGTGCCAAAGCCTGCACGAAGGGAATCTCCGTCAACTGCCTCTCCAGCTCCGAGGGCTGGGCGAGTTGACGCTCGACCCAGGGAGCCACGCTCTGCACGACTTCAACGGCTTGCGCGGCAACGATACCGAGGAACGCGGTCAGCGGCAGGATGATCACAAGAGAAACCACCACGAGAGTCGTTAGAGACGCCAGGGTCGCTCGCCCTCTGAGCCAACGTAGGAGCCGGCTGTAGAGGGGATAGCTGATTCCAGAGAATATACCGGCCAACAAAACCGCCAACAGAAAGCTCCGGATCATCCGGAAGAACACGGCCGAGATTAGCAGCGCCAGCAGCAGGATGAATATCTTCTGGAACCTCTCGGTGTTCAGCGTGGACTGCTCCATCGTTGTGACTCCCTTCTTCACGGATGGGGTTCGATCAGCTCTCCCCAAGGGCGATCTCGAGATTCTTCACGTTCGAATCCATGACACTCAGGTAGTCCCCAACCTCCGGCACATTTCCGCAGGGCTCGACTACGACGGTGGCCACGCCGAGCTCCTGCAACCGCTCAGCGATCTCGGCCGCCGGCGCCGCCTCCCAGATCATCCATTTCGCTGGATGCTCGCGCAGCAATCCCTGTAATTCACGCCAGGCGCGCCCGTCCGGCATCTCGTCGGGCTCGAAATGCACGCTCCGCAGGTTCAGGTCGTAGCGTCGCGCCAAGTACTGGTAGACGGGGTGCGAACCGAGCAGCGGCCGATCGCCCCAGCCCGCAAACACGACAGCGAGCCGCTCGTCGATGGCGAGCAGGTCACGCTTCAGCGCATCCAACCCGGCCAGGAAAGCATCCCGGCTTTGCGGCCTGACTTCAGCGAACGCGGCGCGGATCGCCTCCGCCTGCTTCAGCGCCAGGGTCGGGTCGAGCCAGGTGGTGAACGCCGTTTCGCCGTGGCTGTGCCCACCTTCGGGCCCGTGGCTGTGGGTGACGGCGTCGTCGAAATAGATGAAGTCCGCTTCGAAGGCTTTCGCCGAGTTGACCATCTTCGAGGCGGGGAGACTCGTCATCTCGATCCAGCCGGCGTAGCTCGCGCCATTCAGCAGGATGAGATCGGCGGACTGATAAGCGGACACCACCTCGGGCTCGGGCGTCCAATACACCGGGTCCACGTCCGCCGGCGCCGGGAATTCCACCTGAACCCAGTCACCGCCGATGCGCTGAGCGAAGTACTGGAGCGGATAGTTGACGACGTACACGTCCAGTGGCCCTTCATCACTCGTCACGGTGGCAGACGCGGCCTGCTCGCGCGGTCTTTCGCCGCACGCGACAGCCAGGACAGCTGTGGACAGAAGCACGGAGGCCAGAGTCTTGGCTGGCGGGCACATGCGATCTCTCCTGTTATGCGGGCCTACATTCGGATGACAGCCCGGATGATCAGCGAGCCGAACTGGCTGGTCAAGAATGTCAGGCCGGCCGCCAGCACGACACCGATGACCAGAACGGCTACGACTTCTGAAGCCATCACCGTGCCGACGCTCAAGCGCGAGCCACCAATCTTGAACAGCGTCTCGATCTCGCGCTTGCGGAGCCGCAACGAGAGCATGAAGACGAGGGCGGCG
>JBDHAI010000345.1:0-3039 GCA_039588155.1 Gemmatimonadota bacterium
CCAGCGGATGTACACCACCGGCGTCAACGACTCGCTGATCGACGTATTGGCCGGCTACGGCTTTACGCTCCAGCTGCCGAGGGTCTACCTGCACAGCCGCGAGGACTCGACCTTCCGGTTCGGCAACCCCTACCGTCAGGGCGACAGCGACCTGCTCCGCTCGCTTCTGCTGACCTGGAAGAGCGGGGCCGCGGATGTGACGCCCGAATCGCTGCTCGCCTGGAGGGAAGAGATCGACGAAGTCAGCTACTCGCCGGCGCAGGACGTGCTGGACGACGGCTTTCGCTCGGCGCGCATTCAGACCGGCCAGCTAGCGGGTCTCGAGCTGCGAGGGGTCTGGCAGGACCGCGCCGAGTTCCCAGCCGCGGGCCCGTTCATCACGCGTGCGATCCCCTGCCCACAACAGAATCGCACCTATTATATGGACGCGTGGCTCTTCTCACCGGGGAAGGACAAGTATCCGTATCTCAGGCAGATCGAGATCGCTCTGGATTCGTTCAGGTGTAGCGGGTAGGCAGGTGGACAGTAGACAGATTGACGGGTAAGTCCAACGCGCGTTAAGCAACAAATGACATTCGTTCATCTACACTGTCACAGCGAATACTCCCTGCTCGACGGCGCTAACAAGCTGGAGGCGCTGGTCGATCGTGCCGTCGAGTTGGGGATGCCCGCACTCGCCATCACCGACCACGGCAATCTTCACGGCGCGCGCCGCTTCTACGAAACGGCCAGGGAACGCGGGATCAAGCCGATCCTCGGCTGCGAGGCTTACGTCGCCTTTGGCGATCGGCGTCTGAAAGAGAAGCCTCACGACGCACCGGCCGACTATTCGCACCTCGTTCTGTTGGCCCGAACGCCGGAAGGATACCGGAACCTGGTGAAGCTCGTCTCCATCGGGCAGACCGAGGGGTTCTATCGCCGGCCGCGGATGGATCACCAGGTGCTGGAAGAGCACGCGAACGGACTCATCTGCCTGTCCGCCTGCATGTCGGGCGAGCTCGCCCAGTACTTGCGGCTGGGACAGTACCACAAGGCGAGGCAAGCCGCGGAGTGGCACGCGCGGCTGTTCGGCGAGGGCAACTACTACCTGGAGATCCAGAACCACGGCATCGCCGACCAGGAGCGGGTGCGCGACGGGGTCATCCAATTGGCGGACGAGCTGGGCCTGCCACTTGTCGCGACGAACGACGCCCACTACCTGCACCGCGAGGACGCGGACGCCCACGACATTCTGCTCTGCATCGGGACCGGCAAGGACCGCGACGATCCTAAGCGGCTGCGCTTCGATGGACAGGAGAGCTACTTCAAGTCGCCCGACGAGATGGAGGCGACGTTCCCGGACCAGCTCGAGGCCATCCAGAACACGCTGGCCATCGCCGAGCTCTGCAGCGTCGAGTTCGAGGAGCGAACTTATCTGCCCGCCTTCCCGCGCCCCGAGGGTTACAGCTCGGAAGACGAGCTGCTGCGTGAGCTGGCGGCGCGCGGCATCACGGAGCGTTACGGCGATCCGACCCCCGAGCACGTCGCGGAACGGCTGCAGTTCGAGCTGGGCGTAATCACCAAGCTGGGCTACAGCGGTTACTTCCTCATCGTCTGGGATTTCATCCGCGCGGCGCGAGAGGCGGGAATCCCCGTGGGCCCTGGACGCGGCTCGGCCGCCGGCTCGATCGTCGCCTACGCACTGAGAATCACCGACATCGACCCACTGCGTTTCGGCCTGCTCTTCGAGCGCTTCCTCAACCCGGAACGCGTCTCGATGCCCGACATCGACGTCGATTTCTGCTACGAGCGGCGCGGCGAGGTCATCGATTACGTGCGGTCGAAGTACGGCGCCGACTCCGTCGGCCAAATCGTCACCTTCGGGACCATGCAGGCCCGAGCCGTGGTGCGGGACGTCGGACGCACACTCGGGTTCACGCCGGCGGAGACCGACCGCATCGCCAAGCTGATTCCCAGCTCACCCGGCTACTCGCTGGGTGTGAAGGACGCGGTGGATAGAGTCGAAGAACTGAAAGAGCTCTACAAGGAAGAGCCGCGCTACAAAGAGCTGCTGGACTTCGCCTCCACACTCGAAGGCCTCTCGCGCCACACCTCGGTCCACGCCGCCGGCGTCGTCATCGCCCCCGGCCCCCTCTCCGACTACGTGCCGGTCATGACCGCCACCGTCCGCGGAGCCGCTGCCGAGTCAGCGAACGGCGACCTCGTAATCACCCAGTACGACATGCTGAGTCTCGAGAAGGCCGGCATGCTCAAGTTCGACTTCCTCGGCCTGCGGACGTTGACGGTGATCAGCGACGCCACTGACATGATCCGCATGCGGCATGGGGTCGAGATCGACTGGGACGCGATGGACTTCGAGGACCCCGAGGTCTACGAGATGCTCGCCAGCGGCGCCACGGCAGGCGTCTTCCAGTTCGAATCGTCGTTGGCCACCGACAAGCTCCGCGCGATGCGCTGCGACCGCTTCGACGACCTCATCGCCGTCAACGCGCTCATTCGCCCGGGCCCTCTCGATTCCGGGATGACCGACGTCTACATCCGTCGCAAGCGCGGCACCGAGCCTGTGAGCTATCCCCACGACAGCCTGGGCGATGTGCTCGAGCCCACCTACGGCGTCATCACCTATCAGGAGCAGGTGATGAAGGTCGCCAACGCCATGGCCGGCTTCAGCCTCGCCGAAGCCGATGTGCTGCGGAAAGCGGTGGGCAAGAAGGACCCGGTGCTCATCCGCCAGGAGCTCGACCGCTTCGTCGAACGCTGTATCGCCGCAGGCATCAAACGGCGCGATGCCGAACACGTCGCCTCGCTGCTCGAAACGTTCGGCCGCTACGGCTTCCCGAAGGCCCACTCGACCGCCTATGCGGTCATCTCTTACCGGACAGCCTGGCTGAAACGCCACTACCCAGCGGAGTTCATGGCCGCTCTGCTCACATCGGAGATCGGCAACACCGATCGCGTCGTCGGATACATCAACGAGTGCCGGGCTCTGGGCCTGGAGGTCCTGGCTTCGCACGTCAACGAATCGGGTTACAAGTTCAC